>NZ_JAHPTU010000019.1:0-50576 GCF_025514355.1 Acinetobacter sp. WU_MDCI_Abxe161 | reverse complement strand
AATCAATCAATGAAAATTATTTCGATTAATCAATCAGTAAAAATCCACACAAGTTGTTCTTCAATTCTCTTAATGATTTTTCTGCTCTTCGTCAGAGACAGAATTCAACGCAATACTAAGCTTTCATCTTAACCCTGTAAGCTAAGATATTCTCGTGTATCGCGTCGGGATGAGTGCATTATAGGGAAAAAAAACTGGTACGCAAGCACTTTTATAAATATGCTCGCTCGACCGGTTCTTTTTCAGCCAAATAAAATCTCAAAAATACACAACTGACTGATTTATATAGTTAATTTATTTTTGAAGAGTTTTAATCTTTATATCTACTATCTTTATAGGCTGTTTTGGTACGTTTTGATGCATACCATAGTTTGATGTAGGGACCTGAACAATACGGTCAACCACATCCATTCCTTTAATTACTTTTCCAAAAACTGCATAACCAGGATTACCCGCAGAACGATTTAAAAAATTATTATCTGCAACGTTTATAAAAAACTGACTAGTAGCTGAGTCAGGGCTTGCTGTACGGGCCATTGCCAAAGTTCCTCGTGTGTTAGCAATTCCATTTCCAGCTTCATTTTTGATAGGTGCTCGCGTAGTCTTTTCCTGCATATTTGCAGTAAGCCCACCGCCTTGCACCATGAAACCAGGAATTACACGATGAAATATCGTATCTTTATAAAAGCCCGACTTTATATAGTCTTTAAAATTCTTCACACTGTTTGGTGCTTTATCATCATAAAGTTGTATTTCAACGTTGCCTAAGTTCGTTTGCATTTCAACTAAAGTGTCAGCCCATACTGAATGACTGCTTATACCCAAACAACATAACATTAATAATTTTTTCATATCTTCCCTACAACAAAATGCCAAACTTAATGAAGGGTAAATTTAATCATCTATATAAAAGAATTCTAGTGAGTATTTATTATCTTTTATTTAGTGCTTTTATATTTTGGATTAAAGTATTAGTCCACGTTCCACGTGAAACATGGACTAAGCTTTTATTTAACTATTTTTATCCCAGAACTTTCTGAAGTTTTTACTGATCTCGATGGTATAGCGTTTTGCCTTTTTCGAAATAGGTGTCAAATTTATAAAACCATGGGTTTGATCCGGATATTCTTCATAATGCATTTTGACGCCATTTTGTCTTAGCTTATAGCTATAAATTTTTGCTTCGTCATGCAGTACGTCATGACCAGCCGTAATCACAAAAGCTGGTGGATTCTTTTTCAAATTACCATAGGTTGGAGAAATAATTGGATCATCTAATTCTACATTATGCTGAATTGCATAATATTGAGTGACATAATTAATATCGCTATCCGTCAAAACTAATCCTTCGTTATAAGCATAAAAAGAAGGATGTCGGCTTTTAAAATCAACTGTAGGATAAATGAGAAGCTGTGCTTGTGGAGCATAAGGTTTGTTTACTGATCGTTGAGCTACAACCGTACTGATATTTCCGCCTGCACTATCCCCTGCTACAGCAATACGATTTTTTAATATTTTTAGCTGTCTACGATTTTGATAGACCCAAGCCAATGCATCTTCGCAGGATTGAATTAAATGTTGAGGTGAGACTTCTGGGGCAAGAGGATAATCAATGCTGAGTACTTGTACTTTTGCGTATTTCGCCAATATGCGGCACACCTCATCATGAGTATCTAATCCACCCACGACAAAACCTCCTCCGTGATAGAAAACCAGTAGAGGTAATTTTTTATTAGGTGCCGGGTGATAGTGTCTTGCGAAGATAGTTCCGCTTTGAAGAGGTAAGCGAATATCTTCTACAGAATCAACTTCTGTTGATTTCTGACGGATAGCCAACATTTGTGTATCAAATTGGCGTCTAGAATCAATAGGATCTGAACCAATAAAACCGATACGTCCCTGTTTAATTTGTACGGCCATCATACATTTAGTAAATGAGTCGAGATCTGGGTATTGGTAGGAATATCCAAGAATTTTGGCAAGTGATTCTTGAGCCAAACGAGGTAACTTATCAAGAGCTCGAGCAGCAGGCCCTTGGCCCTTATCTAGCAATGTTTGAATTTTTTGATTAAATGCTGTCATGCCTATCTCCATGAATTCCTTTTATCCTTCATATTTTCTACAGAATTCTTTGTCGTTTGACTATATTCGCATACAACTCATGTAATCAAGATACAAAGGTAAAAACCAATCTACGCTAATCTGATTTATAGCAAATGTCATTAACAAATCTGTCGTTTAAAACAGGACTTTTTTGCCAATTATTGTTAACAAGACAAAGGAGATTGTGCTATGTCAGCAAAACTAGTTGTTACTTTGTTAGCAACCAGTCTTTTAACTGTAGGCTGTGTTGCTTATACAGATGACCCTTATTATCGCGGTGGTTATGATTACCATGATCATGATGATGATCGTTATGACCGTAACGATGGACGTCGATATAGTGATTGGGAGCGAAAACGTTGGGAAGAGCGTAAAAGAATATACGAACAACAACGTAAAGATGCTCGCGAACAGGACAAGAATCGTCGGGATTGGGAAAAAAGACATCGTGAATGGGAAAAAAAACGCTTAGAAGATAGAGATCATGACCATCGAGATTATCGTCATGATGACTAATCTCATTACTATATAAAAAGCCCCAAAGAGATAAGGCCTTTTGGGGCTTTTTTGAGAATTCTAAATTCTCTTAATTATAGAGTAATGAGTAGCAGCTCACTTCATACATAAATCGGCATCTTAAATATATGACTCTATAATTTTTTAACTGTTCTTATCGCTAAGAATTACTGCGCTGTCGCAGAACCTGAAACAGAACCAGAAGCACCAGCATCAACTTGACCTGGTTGTGCTTGACCAGAAACACCAGCATCTACACCTACACCAGCTTGTACGCCAGATGGGCTAGCGCTAGTTTGAGCAGAACCTGATGCGTTTAAACCAGCTTCAGATGCACAACCAACAGCTGTAAAAGCAACACCAGCAAGTACTACAGAGATAAGACCTAATTTTTTCATAATCGCTTTCCTTTCATTACGACAAACATTTAAATGCAAAGTTCATCTTCGCGCTGCCTATAATTCACAATTTTTTTTTCTGGCGTGCGTATCATTGGTTGTCTTTTGTAGTAATAGAAGTACAAATTGTGCAATTTTTTATTAAAATCTCTTCCTTAGCCTCACCTCTACCTTTTATATGGAAGCCACAACTTAAGCTTTTGTTTAATTTTATCAATTTCTAATTTTTATCTTAGCCTTTTACTCTAGTCAAAAATTTTCTCTTTATAGAAACGCTATATAAGGTGCGTAGAATGTTACAGAGACTTTTTACTTAAAAATGTCTTATCCCATCGAAAAAAGCCGGGTATAGACCGCGGCTTTTTTGATTTTTTTTTAGCGCTTCACCTTAAATTATGGCCATTGCATCTCGCCTTTTACAACTTTTGCGCCTAGCTCAAGGCTATCCACACTCTTTAGTGTTGGATATTGTTTTTGCATGAGCTGACTGAGCTCACCCGCATTTTTACTTACTTTAACCGCTTTCTCATAGCTCTTGAGATAGTCGATAGAAAAGTTAACTGCATCTAAACCTTGTGGAGCTCCCTCAACCATATGAGCTGGAACAACTGTTTGAGGTTGCAATGCTTTAATATTTTCTAAAGTTTGAATCACTTCATTGCGGTCTTTAACTTTTGGTGTATCCGCCATCCATAAATGAATGCCTGAAGAGACAGGAATACCCCCTACTACTGCTTTAGAAGAAGGAATCCATAAATAAGTAAGTTCTTTCTTACCTTTAATTTCGATTGACTCATTTTCTAACTTTAAAGTTTTAGCAGTATAAACTTGAGGCACAATAATTTGGCTAGGCGCATTTGCACCCATTTGTGGACCCCAATATTTCACTTTAAGCGCTTGAGTATCTTGGATATGTTTAACAGTTTCCGGCGTTGCGACAATTTGTACATTTGGGAAGTATTGTTTAAATACATCTAAACCAAAGTAATAGTCCGGATCGCCATAACTTACGAAAATTGTCTTTAGTGTTTTACCACTATCCAAAATATCCGCAGCAATACGTAATGCTTCAGATTTTGAGAATTGCGCATTCACCAATAGAACTTCTTTATCGCCTTCAATTAAAGTAGAAGTCACACCGAAATGTTCGGGTTTAGCCAAGAAACTTTGGATTTTCAAATCTTGCGCAAAAGCTGAGGAAGTTACTGTTAAAGCAGTAGCAGTTGCTAGGGCTGAAGCAGTTAATTTAAAAAATTTCATTATGTATTCTCCAATTTCATGAGAAACACTTTAAATTGCAATTCCTGTAAGGTAAATGCACTAAATTAAGATAAACTGTTGCATACATTGTAATAATGATAAAGCATATGGACACATTAAAAGCCATACAAGTCTTTGTTTCTATTGCTCAGCATGGCAATTTAACCAAAGCAGCAGAACACCTAAATTATTCACGTGCCATGGTTTCTCGTTATCTTGAGCACCTAGAACACACATTCTCAACTCGACTATTTCAAAGAAATACCCGAAAAATATCTCTCACCCCAGCAGGTGAAAAAGCCCTGCTCTACTGCGAGAATATTTTACAACAACAACAACTTTTACAAGAGCTAGCCGCACCTGAACAACATAATGGTACGATTCGTTTTACCTGTGGTTTATTTTTATTTCAATTAGGGGTTGGAGAATGTATTCGCCAATTTAAACAGCAACATCCGCATATTCAATTTGATGTATATCTGACTGAAAATACGATGGACTTAATTGATGCACAGGTCGATTTAGCCTTACGTATAACACAAAAAGTTGCAGACGGATTAATTGCGAGACCAGTCTGTCAAATCGAGTCCGTTTTCTGTGCTCATCCTGATTATTTAAAACAGCACAGTCCCCTCTCCCATCCAAGACAACTGATTCAACATGACTGTTTAGCTCACCATAGCCAACATCAATTTTGGACTCTTTTTGATAATGAACAGCAGCCTCAAAACTATCCTTTGAACGTTACCTTTAAAAGTAATGATGTAAATGCTGTTTATGACATGTGTGTACATGCTCAAGGGGTGGCGATGCTACCTACTTTATTAGTTAAAAAAGATTTAAAAGAAAAACGATTAGTTCCTTTATTTAAAAACTTTTCAGCTCCTGAGTTAAGCTTATCGGTGGTATATGCTTCAAGACAACATTTACCCAAAATAACGCAAGAATTTATTGCTTTTATGATCGAAAATTTAAATTTTTACTTAAAACCGCAAAATTAAAAGTTTTAAATTGCCGTGTACGCTTGAATTTTTAGGCAATGCCCATACTTCATCCCTATTAATGAATTACAGCATATGCATGGCAGTTCAGGTTTTACCCAGTAAATGCTGATGCCAAAAGGACTGTACATGTTTAAAAACCCATTTAAACGGAGATCATCAATGGCTAATGAGCAAAATGAGCAAGCTCAAGACATTCAACACGAGCAAGCAGAGCAATCTAATGAGCAAACTCAGGCTGAAGGTGTAGAGCAAGCAAACGACGTTACCGTTGAATCTTTACAAGCGCAAATCACCAAATTAGAAGAAAGCCTAAAACTTGAAAAAGCACGTACTGCGAATGCAGTTTACGAAGCACAAAAAAGTGTAGAGCGTATTCAACGTGAGTCTGACAAGCATAAAGAGACTGTGCTTGAAAAATTTGCAAAAGAATTACTAGATTCTGTTGATAATTTAGAGCGTGCAATTCAAGCAGCTGGCGATGAAGAAACACCAGTACTTGAAGGTATTAAACTGACCTTGAAGTCGCTGTTAACCACACTTGAAAAATTTGGTGTTGTAGAAGCTGATACAAAAAATGGCTTCAATGCAGATTTACATCAAGCTGTAGGTATTGACCCAAATGCTAAAACGAATGAAATCGGTAGCGTTTTACAAAAGGGCTATACATTAAACGGTCGCTTATTGCGCCCTGCTATGGTTATGGTCGGTCAATAAATAATTTTTTGAGAGTTTTTAGATTTTTTTTCGCTAAAACGCTTGAAAAAAATAGATTCACTCTCATATCGGATAACAAGCAAAAACATTGCAAAAGAATTTTTGAGGAAAACGTCACATGGCAAAAATTATTGGTATTGACTTAGGTACTACCAACTCATGCGTTGCTGTACTTGAAGGCGATAAAGTAAAAGTAATCGAAAACGCTGAAGGCGCACGTACAACTCCATCGATCATTGCTTATAAAGATGGCGAGATCTTAGTTGGTCAAAGTGCTAAGCGTCAGGCAGTAACTAACCCGAAAAATACATTATTCGCTATCAAGCGTTTAATTGGTCGTCGTTATGAAGATCAAGCGGTACAAAAAGATATCGGTCTTGTACCTTATAAAATCATCAAAGCAGACAATGGCGATGCTTGGGTTGAAGTAAACGATAAAAAATTAGCACCTCAACAGGTTTCTGCTGAAATCTTGAAAAAGATGAAGAAAACTGCAGAAGACTATTTAGGTGAAACAGTTACTGAAGCAGTTATTACTGTTCCTGCTTACTTTAACGATGCTCAACGTCAAGCAACTAAAGATGCTGGTAAAATCGCTGGCTTAGACGTTAAACGTATCATCAACGAACCAACTGCTGCTGCACTTGCGTTCGGTATGGACAAAAAAGAAGGCGACCGTAAAGTTGCAGTTTACGACTTAGGTGGTGGTACTTTTGATGTATCAATCATTGAAATCGCAGACCTTGATGGCGACCAACAAATCGAAGTTTTATCAACAAATGGTGATACTTTCCTTGGTGGTGAAGACTTTGATAACGCGTTAATTGAATTCTTGGTTGAAGAATTTAAGAAAGAACAAAGTGTGAATTTGAAAAATGATCCACTTGCGTTACAACGTTTAAAAGAAGCTGCTGAAAAAGCAAAAATCGAGCTTTCTTCATCTAACGCAACTGAAATCAACCTTCCATACATCACTGCTGATGCAACTGGTCCTAAACACTTAGTGATCAATGTAACACGTGCGAAACTTGAAGGTTTAGTTGCTGATTTGGTTGCTCGTACAATTGAGCCTTGTAAAATCGCTCTTAAAGATGCTGGTCTTACGACTTCTGACATCTCTGACGTAATCTTGGTTGGTGGTCAGTCTCGTATGCCACTTGTACAACAAAAAGTACAAGAATTCTTTGGTAAAGAACCACGTAAAGACGTAAACCCTGACGAAGCAGTTGCAATCGGTGCTGCGATTCAAGGTGCAGTATTGTCTGGTGACAAAACTGACGTTCTTTTATTAGACGTAACACCATTAACTTTAGGTATTGAAACAATGGGTGGTGTATTAACACCAATCATTGAGAAAAACACGACGATTCCTGCGAAGAAATCACAAGTGTTCTCTACTGCTGCTGACAACCAGCCTGCTGTAGACATTTCTGTTTACCAAGGTGAACGTAAGATGGCTCAACAAAACAAATTGTTGGGTAACTTCCAATTAGGCGACATCCCACCTGCTCCACGTGGTGTGCCACAAATTGAAGTATCTTTCGACATCAATGCTGATGGTATCTTGAAAGTTTCTGCTAAAGATAAGAGCACTGGTAAAGAGCAATCGATCCAGATTAAAGCAAACTCAGGTTTGTCTGATGCTGAAATCGAAGCAATGATTAAAGATGCTGAAGCGAATGCTGAAGAAGATCGTAAATTTGAAGAACTTGCAAAAGCTCGTAACGAAGCTGATGCATTAATTTCAAGCTCGAACAAAGCAGTTAAAGATCTTGGTGATAAAGTTACTGAAGATGAAAAAACTGCTGTGAGCACTGCAGTTTCTGAACTTGAAACAGCAACTAAAGAAAACGATGTTGAAGATATCAAAGCGAAAACTGAAGCTTTACAAAACATCTTGATGCCTATCACTCAACGTGCTTATGAACAAGCACAACAAGCTGGTGGCGCTGAAGGTTTTGATCCAAATGCATTCCAAGGTGGCGATGCGGGTCAACAAAAAGCAGATGATGGCGTTGTAGATGCTGAATTTACTGAAGTTAAAGATGACAAAAAATAATTTGTTTCTTTAATAAAAAACCGCGCTTAGGCGCGGTTTTTTATTAGTTACAAAAAATAACAATACATTTTTCAGTATATTTTTAAATTGTTTAATGTCAAAAAGATCAATCATAAAAATTAAGTTATTAATTTTAATTAAGATTTTTTTATTAAAAAACCACTGCTATTTATTACATTAATTATTCCATTATTGCCAAATCTAAAAACTTCTTTTGTAATTTTTTTATCAAGATCACACACCTTACTAATCTATTGAAGCTTTTATCATTTTGACGAATTAAATTAACTAGCTAACAATAAGATTTATTTATATTTTTTATTTTGCCATGAAAAAATTTCTATGGTGGGGATTGAGCTTATGCTTATGCATGGGCTTACAAACAATGCTATTTGCTCAAAGCAACCTTTCAATCAGCTCATCTCAAGAACCTTTAAAATATCGAATTGCCTTTATTGATCCGCGGTTTCAAATCACCAAAGAACAATTTATTGAGGTAAGCCAACAAGCGGCTGAAATCTGGCAAAAAGAGACTGGGAAAACCTATTTTATTTACGATTCACAGGCTCAACTGTCAATTAACTTAATTTATGATGACCATCAAATGATTAAAGATGAGCAGCAAAACAGTTTGAATACACTTTTGCAAAAGCAGGAAATATGGCGTTTTAAAAATGAGGAAATTATTTTAAATAAACAAGAGGTTGCACAACTATCAACTGATTTGAATAAGAAAAAGATAAGTCTAAGAGCTGAGTTTGAACAATATCAACAAGACGTAATACGCTTTAATCAAGGAGAATATCAGCACTATCGGGCCGATAATTTAAAAGAACGGCAAAAACAACTAGAGCAAAAATCAGAAAGTATAAAAAATGAATCAAACGATTTAAATTCTAAAATTCAAATACTTAATACAAAAATCAAGGAATTAAATCAAGAGCAAAGTGATTTAGCTGCTTTAAAAACACAATTTAAACTAGAACAAAAAACCAATATTCAGCCCTTCCATAAAGGCTTATTCAGTCAAAACCAAATTCAGATTTATGGTTACGCCTCATTAAATGATTTACGTTTGACCCTTGCTCACGAACTTGGCCATGCTTTAGGCCTAAAACATACTACTGATCCTAAATCTTTAATGTACCCCTATTTAAAAGAGCAAGACATTCATAATTTTAAATTAACAGATTCTGATTTAGATTTATTAGGGTCAATTTATAGGACTAATTAAGGAAAATCATTAAAGTTAAATGATTAAAAAAACTAAACAAAACTAGATATATTAAATTTTTTCTAAAAAACAATTTGGCATTTAGTAAAAAATAATGAGACTAAAGTCTCACTTATTTGTCTGAATTGTACGTTTTTTGATTGATTTTTCATTTTATATTCTTATAATACGTTTTTTTTCAAATCTCCCCTTCGATTATGCGTTTAACATCTTTGTTATTAGGCGTAGCCTTCGCTTTTTCTAATTTTCAGGCTAATGCTAATCTTGCTACCCCAGCTCATACTCAAATCCAGCAACAAAAAGGTCAGCATTTGACTTATAAAATTGCTGAAGTTGATCCACGTTTTGGTTTAAGCCAAGACCAATTAATTCAGATTAGTCAACAAGCTGCGGACATTTGGAAGCAAGGGACTGGTCAGGATTATTTTACTTATGATCCAAATGCAAAGTTAGAAATTCGTTTAGTTTACGATAATAGCCAAAGTCGTTCTGAACAGCGTCAAAAAATCGCTGCACAGTTCCAACAAGAACAGCAACGTGTAATTGATGAACAGCAACAAATTAAGCAATTGAAGCAATCTTTAAGTCAAACCCAGTCTGACCTTGAAAATAAAAAGCAGATTTTGAATGGCAAATTGAAAAATCTTGACCAGCAAATGATGCAACTTAATCAAGGTAAATTAGCACCTGAATATAGTGCTAAATCTCTGGCTAAAACCCAAAAAGACTTGCAAAAACAAACTGTAGCTTTGAAAAAAGAAATTGCTGCATATAACCAGCAAGCTAAAGATTTAAATGTCAAAGTGACTCATTTTAATCAAATTAATAATGAGTTTAATAATTCATTGAACCAATTTAAGCAAAATGCTCAAGCGGATGTCTTTAAAAAAGGTATCTATAACGGCAAACAAATTGTGATTTATGAGTTTAAATCTATTGATGATTTACGTTTAACGATTGCTCATGAGTTAGGTCATGCGCTTGGCTTAAAACATAGTGATCAACCAAATGCATTGATGTACTCAGTACGTAAAGATGGTGACAAAAAAATCACTGGACTTACGGATGCTGACCGTGATCTATTAAGTGCTTTACCTCAATAATTAAAAGCTTGATATAAAATGATGTATCTATTTCTGGATAGATACATCGAAATTGGTATCAAAGTCATGTTATTGTGGTTATAAGAGCTAACGAAAATAGAATGGAGATCAAGATGAGTTATTATCATATCCTGATTGAAGTAAATGATCATATCAGCACAATTGAACAGACAAGAGATATTGAACTGTTTGATATTATTGAAATTAAACCATACCTCCATTCTATTCTAATTCCTTTTTTCAATGAGCATGAAATCGAGCTTGAAGATGAAAATATCGAATATAAAGATATTCTGCATCTTGAAGTAAAACAAACTCTGTTACCGATTGAACATTTAATTGAAGAAGAACAAAAGCAGTTACCAAGTGATACTGATGTCACCATTACTGCCTATGAAATCTTTAATGACCGTGACTTAAGCCAAGATGTTACTTCGGTTATTTTTGATATTTTGGAAGCGGTTAAATTAGAGTAGTAAGCTTACATAATTGTCTATAAAAAGGTCTGCATAAGCAGACCTTTTCTATTATTTTCAATTTATTGCATCATTTTTTGCGCTTGTTCTTGACGGAATGCGCGTAAAATTTGTTGCCCTGCCCGTCCGGTTGGATTTAAACCTAAACGAGTTTGCTCCTGACGAATAGCCACACGGGTTTTATCACCAATAAGGCCATCAACTGCACCAATATCATAGCCACGATTAATTAAAAACTGTTGGATTTCACGACGCTCGGCACGTGAAGTTCCTGGATCATCAGTTGGCCAAGATGAAACAAATGGACCAGCACCTCTTAAACGATCAGATAAATGGGCAATCGCAAGTCCATAACTTTCCGCAGCGTTATAGCTGTAAATAGCATCAAAATTCTTAAATACTAAAAATACTGGACCATTTACTCCTGCAGGTGCCATTAAACCCGCTGAAGTACTGCTAGATAAAGCCCCTTGAACAAGTGGAGAACCATCAATTCGAGTAACGCCTCGTGCACTCCAGCTACTTAAAGATTTCTTTGAACGTCGCCCTTCTCCATCAATTGACATACCTTGAGGCACTTTTACTTCAAAACCCCATGGCATTCCGGTTTGCCAACCTGCTTTATTTAAGAAATTAGCCGTTGAAGCCAGCGCATCAGCTGTACTAGAAACTAAGTCTCGACGACCATCTCCATCAAAATCAACCGCTAAACGTTCATAAGTAGACGGCATAAATTGGGTATGACCAAATGCCCCCGCCCATGAACCCTTTAATTGATCTTCGGTTAAGTCACCACGTTGTAAAATACGCATAGTGGCAAAGAATTCAGTACGGAAATAACTTTGTCGACGACCTTCGCAACTTAAAGTTCCGAGTGCTTGCAATAAAGGATATTTTCCAGAAATTTCACCAAAATTACTTTCCACGCCCCACACTGCTACAATTGTTTCTGGTGGCACACCATAGACTTGAGAAGCACGGTTTAAAACATCTCGATGTTGTGCCAGTTTTTGTTTTCCAAGCTCAACACGCTCTTCATCAACTAGACCAGAAAGATAATCCCAAATAGGCGTCGAAAATTCTGGTTGATAATTTAATTTATCAATAACGGAATAATCTGGAGTTAAATTTTGGGTATATCGATCATAAGTCGTACCAGACACACCAGCAGCAATGGCTTGAGAACGTAAATTTGCCAAACAGCTTTGGAAATTATTATTAGGCGTATAATCTTCGCTCGTCACTACAGGAACAGTAGCACTACTAGATATTGTAGAACCATTAATTACGAGCTCTGCTTGAGCCTGAGTCATCGCCAAAAATACAGAGCCAACAATACAAGAAAAACGTCGCATATTATCCTAGTTCAATTTTTAAATTTAAATTTGTAAGTACCATACCATTATGAGTCCAAAATTTCAGAGAGAAAACGTAAATTTGAATTCATAATCTCTACTTTAAATTCATTCCGCATGTTTTAAATTCAAATTTTCTGCTTTATTTTTAAATTTAAAAATTCCTTAATCCAAATTATAAGTTTTGAATTCAAAAAATAACCTCAGGTTTAAATTCAAAAGTACTTCTTTAAATTTAAACCATAAATATTTCTTTTTTGTGGATAACTTTATCCACAATACGGCAAAAAGCTTCTATTTCTTAATACTATTCCATATTCTCTTATTATTTATTAAATATTATGACCCAACACCATCACAGCAATTCGCACTTTTAAATTTAAAATCAGCCCAAAATTTTAAATTCAAAACACCATATCAATAGACCACTAGTTTTGAATTTAAAAACCCACTCAACTTTCTCATTTAAATTTAAAAAACACCTTTGTGGATAACTAATTTTAAATTCAAAAACACCATGGGCAGCTATTTTAGGTTTTAAATTCAAATTATAGTAGCTTTTTTAAATTCAAAAGTTCCAATTAAAGTTATCCACAACACCAAAATATGTGAGTTCTCTTATTTTTAAATTTAAAAGACAAAAAAAGCGATCCGAAGATCGCTTTTTTTGAGTTAAAAATATTTTAGAGGTGCATATCTGCTGTTAAAGCGAGTGGTTCTGGTAAAATTTTTGCCAATTGACGGCATAAAGTCGTCAATTCATTACTATCCACAGGCATTAAAGTGATATGACCTAATTTTCGGCCAGCACGTTCTGACTTATTATAAAGATGGAGATGAGCACCATTTAAGGCAAGCACATCTTCAGTTTTAGGATGTTGACCAATAATATTGATCATAACCGTTGGGCGAATAACTTCTGTTGAGCCTAGTGGTAAACCTGCAACAGCTCGAATATGGTTTTCAAACTGTGAACAAACAGCACCTTCAATTGACCAGTGGCCTGAGTTATGCACACGCGGTGCCATCTCATTTGCACATAAACCTTGTTCAGTCACAAACAATTCTAGAGTCAGCACGCCTACATAGTTGAGATGATTCAACAAACGAGTAATGTAGTCTTGAGCTACAGGCTGTAAAGCTTCACTGTTCGGCGCAGGTACAATTGAGTGCGATAAAATACCGTTGTGATGATGGTTTTCAGCCAATGGCCAAGTTTTTACTTCACCATTTTGACCGCGCACTGCAATAATTGAAACTTCGCGAGAGAATTTAACAAAGCTTTCAGCAACTAGACTTTTTGCAGGACCAAGTTCAGCCCAAGCAGTATCAATCTGGTCTTCTGAACGAAGTACAAACTGGCCTTTGCCATCATATCCACCAGTTGCAGTCTTAAGTACAATCGGCAAACCAAGCTCAGCAACAGCCTTTTTCAAGCTTTCTAGACTATCTACTGCACGATACGGCGCAACAGGAATAGCAAGCTCATCAAATAATGCTTTTTCTGACAAACGATTTTGCGCAGTTGCTAAAGCAACACGAGGAGGGTGCAATGCTTTGGTTTGTGTTAAAACATCCACATCTTCAACAGGCGTATTTTCAAACTCAAGACTAAAAACATCAGCACTTTCAATAAACTGCTTTAAGCCTTGCTCATCTTGGCTAGAAAAGACTTGACCTAAAACACCTGCAGGACAATCTGTATTTGCTTCAAAAAAAGTACACTGAATATTTAATGGTAACGCTGCTTGAGCCATCATTCGGCCCAGTTGCCCACCACCAAAAATACCGATAGTTTTATCCATCTCAGCCTCTTACACCTGACCCGGAATATTTTTGCTTGCAACTTTATCAGTTTGCGCAGCGCGGAAATCAGCAACATTTTTTGCGATTTCAGAACGAGTTAAACCTAAGATTTGTGCAGCCATAATTGCTGCATTCGTCGCACCAGCCGGACCAATCGCCAAAGTTCCCACTGCAATACCTGCTGGCATTTGTACGATTGAAAGTAAAGAATCTACGCCATTTAAAATTGATGATTTAACTGGTACACCTAAAACAGGTAAATCAGTTTTTGCGGCACACATTCCAGGTAAATGCGCTGCACCACCAGCACCAGCAATAATTACTTGAATACCGCGATCACGCGCAGTTTCTGCATATTCAAATAAACGATCTGGAGTACGATGAGCAGATACCACTTCCGCTTCAAATGGGACACCAAGCTGTTTAAGCATATTGGCTGTGTTTTCGAGAGTTGCCCAATCAGATTGAGAACCCATAATAATTCCAACGAGAGGTTGAGCGTCTTGTGCTGCGGCCGCATTCATTGCTAATGTTCCAGAGACAAAAGTAAAAGAAGATAAATCTCGACGAGAGCCAAGTTTTAAATGGTTCGGAAGCCCGTTATTATAGACTGATTTTTCATCTCACGAAAATTTAACTGACCAGCTCTGCGAATATTTTTATTCCCATAGAAAAATTGTCATGGTTTAACGGTGACACTTTCTCAAATTTTATTCATATTATTTAAATATCCTGCAAAATCATCAAAGATCTGGAAGAGTAAGAGCTTGTATTAAATAATTGATTCTCTACAAGCTACTACAACTTATTGGCTTCTAAATACGAAATAAACACAACCAAATAGACATAACATCGCCCATAAATAATCAAGTTTAAATGGCTGTTTAAACAAGAAAATCATAAATGGTACAAACACAACCAGCGTGACCACTTCCTGAGTGATCTTCATTTCACCGAGTAACCAACCTTGTGCACTCAGTATACGAGTAGCTGGAATCATAAAACTGTATTCAAGTAAGGCAATAATCCAACCGAATAGGATTGCTTGCCAAATGGGAGCATGGTGTAAAAATTTGAGATGCCCGTACCATGCGAGCGTCATAAAGCAATTAGAGATAATTAAGAAAGCAAAAGCTAAAACCGTTGGGCTCAAAGGCACATCCTTCATCATCACGATGATTTAAGAATTAATATGGATCAAAATATTATAAAAGATAAAACTGTAATTCAGCTTAAATCCAAAAAATAAAGCTGGAGTTTTATTAGGGCCTCAAACACATAGAACAACAACGATTTTTGACTATCTTTTCGAGTTTAGCCTTGCTATCGTTGCTGGCAAATTTATCAATAATGCACACACAGCAATTCATATTAATGGTGTGTACAAAAGCAGTGGAGAAGGCGAGCAATGCATCTGCATATCTTGGGTATTTGTGGCACTTTTATGGGCTCTTTAGCACTTTTAGCTCGTGATTTAGGGCATAAGGTAACTGGTTCCGATTTAAATGTTTACCCACCAATGTCTACCCAGTTAGAAAACGCAGGCATTACACTCATGCAAGGCTACGACCGTAGTCATTTACAGCCTCATCCAGACTTGGTTATTGTCGGAAATGCCATGAAACGTGGTATTGATGCCGTTGAATATATGCTGAACGAAGGCTTGCCTTATATTTCTGGCCCACAATTCCTTGCCGATCATGTTTTACAAGGTAAACACGTGCTTGGTGTAGCGGGTACTCACGGCAAAACAACCACAACGACTATGTTGGCTTGGGTACTTGATCAGGCGGGATTAAATCCAGGCTTTTTAATTGGTGGGGTTCCACTTGGCTTTAGTGAAAGTGCTCGTTTAGGTGGTGGCAAATACTTCTGTGTTGAAGCCGATGAATATGACTCTGCTTTCTTTGATAAACGTTCTAAGTTTGTTCACTATCATCCGAAAACGGCGATTTTAAACAACCTTGAATTTGACCATGCTGATATTTTTGATGACCTAGCAGCAATTCAAAAGCAGTTCCATCATCTTGTGCGTACCATTCCAAGTGAAGGCCGTATTATTGCGCCAATTACTGAAACTCATATTGATGAAGTACTTGAAATGGGCTGCTGGACACCCGTGATTCGTACCAGTTTAGAAGCAAATGAAAAAGCGGCTTTATCGGCTGAACTCATTTCAATTGATGGTAGTCATTTTAAAGTACTTGAAAATGGTAATGTGGTTGGCGAAGTGAAGTGGAGCATGACAGGGCAACATAGCGTAGCGAATGCTTTGGCAACGATTGCAGCTGCTCAGCATGTAGGTGTTACGCTTGAACAAGCTTGTGAAGCTTTGTCTAACTTTGGCGGTGTAAAACGCCGTATGGAGTTACTCGGTACAGTTAATGGTATTGAGGTTTATGATGACTTTGCTCACCACCCAACTGCAATTGACACCACTTTAGATGGCGCACGTAAACGCTTAGGTGAACGCCGTTTATGGGCCATTATTGAACCACGTTCAAATACTATGCGTATGGGCAGTCATAAAGATGGCTTAGCACATTCAGCGCGTTTAGCAGATGACGTTATCTGGTATCAGCCAGAAGGTTTAGATTGGGATTTACAACCTGTGATTGAAGCTGCTTCTAACCGTGCTCAAGTCAGTCGTTCACTTGATGAAATTATTGAACGTATTGTCAATGAAGCAGGTGAGGGCGATGCTGTTGTAATTATGTCTAACGGTGGTTTTGGTGGCTTACATCAAAAATTAATGAGTGCATTAAAAGCGAAAGCTGCTTAGCTTCCGCTTTAGATGATTCAATAAAAAACGGGTTTCAAATTGAAACCCGTTTTTTATTTTTCTGTTTTTAAACCTTTTCTGGTTCTATATTATCCAAAAATTTATTAGAAACGATTAAACGTAAACTATAGACAATCCCCATCGCAAAAACACTATATCCCACGTTGTTACAAATAAACGGAATACATAAAATAATCAGGGCTGTGATCGGGTAAAACCATTTCGTGATTCCAGATAAGCATTGGAACTCGTAAAGTATCCAAATACAGGTGGTATAGAGCACCACACTCACCGCAACGACTATTCCCATATATAAATCAGAAATATGCGCATGATGGGTTGTGACATCCACAGCAGCAGCAAGCGCCGCACCTACCGCAGCGATACTGACAAAAACAAAATAATGGCCGTATCCCCAAACGAAAGGGCGTACACCTTTAACATGATGGTGTTGTTCGCTACGGTCAAAATAAGCCCACCACATGGCAAACATCAGCATTAATCCACCAATCATCAAGAAGACAGCAGGGATATTCATGGACTGAGCTGCTAAGGCATTACGTATTGCATTAAAACTACCGACAATCGACTCACCCAACACAATAATTGTGAGTAGGGCATAGCGCTCTACAATATGATGAGGGTGCCACGGCGTTGGAGAATATTTCTCTGCATAGATGGGAATAAATAGCTCTAGCACTACTAAAAATAAAAAAACGGGGATAGAAAGTATGTGCGCGAAATTAGCAACGAGCCAACCTACCTGAACTAATACAATGCCTATTGCATAGCGATAAGCTGTAATTCGTCGTTCAGGGTCATGTTTTGCGGCTCTCAGCCACTGGGTAACCAGCGCTAAGCGCATAATCACATAGCCTATAATAATGATGTCAAAATCCTGACTGTGAAACACATCAGGAATACCCGCAGCCATGACCAATGAACCTATAATCTGCACAAAGGTAAGGCAGCGATACAAAGCATCATCATTGTCATATGCTGAAGCAAACCATGAAAAATTCATCCATGCCCACCACAGCGCAAAAAATACCATCAGGTAGCTTGGCAGTGCATGCCAGAGGTGATTTTCAATAATCGCGTGGTGTAACTGCTGACCAGCTGTTGCAATTGCAACCACAAAAATTAAATCAAACAATAATTCGAGGGGAGTCGCTGCTCTATGTGGTTGTTTTGGATCTCTTGGAGATAGGGGCCTCAAACTTAATTTTTTCTGTTTTTCTTGAGTAGTCATGAAATAACGTTCTCGTATAAAGTGCCGACACGTTAACACTTTAATCTCAACGCCCAGATCACGCATTAAAAATTATCTAGACCTGTTGTTTAAACTTTACCCATCAACGAACTATATTTCACTTTTGTGACAATTCTTTATCAAGACCTTAAGCTTAATTCTTTATCATAGTTCACGTTTTTGTTCTTGTTTGGAATATGAATGTCTTTAGAAACACTCAACCTTAGCTTATTCCATGTAATTAATGGGGCTCAGGATGCGAGTCAATTTATCATTCGTCTTGCTATCTTTTTTGCTAATGATCTCCTCTATATTCTTTTATTCATCCTTACATTCTTATGGTTTTATGGCGATCAAGATTTAAAAAATAGGGTCATTAAATCTGTCTTTTTAACCTGCGTATCGCTTTTAGTAGGCTACGTTATTTCGCTGTTTTACCACCACCCAAGGCCATTTGTGATGGGGGTGGGTACAACTTTTATCGAACATGCGCCAACAGCATCTTTTCCAAGTAATCATATGCTGATTTTTAGCACCATCGCTCTGTCTTATTTGTTTGCTCAGCGCAAAATGATTGGAATTATTCTGCTATTTTTGTCATTTGTAGTGGCGTGGTCACGTGTTTATTTAGGTGTTCATTTCCCTTTAGACATGTTGGGCGCTTTTATTGTCGCGCTACTGGTCAATATAGCGGGTTATTACTTCTGGAACATGTATGGTACGCCTTTAACAGCATTCTTTATTCATCTTTACCAAATTATATGCAAACCGCTTTTAGACCGTGGTTTGATTAAATAACCTAGAGATTTTTTGCATTAAAACCACCACATTAAGTTCAGTTGCGTAATACAAAAAAATCTGCCATTCTATGTGAACTTGGATATGTTTTATCCAATACAGAATTTAGTTTGACAAGGGGAGTAGCCTCCTCCAAACATAACAGCAATGTTATGTGTCAGATATCGTCAATACACTTTTATTAAAAAGTCGGTATCTGAGCATCGTGAAATTCATGATGTAGGCAAGACCTTGATCATGTTGATACAGATGTTTAATTCATCTGGCAACTGGTCGAGGTTTTTTTATGCCCAATTGCCGGATGTATGGAGGATTTATGGAAACAATCGGCAATTTATGGCTGTATATAGCATTCTTTGGCATCGTCATTGTGATGCTCTTAATTGACTTTTTAGGCTTTAAGCAAAAGCAAGGACAGGATGTCTCAATTAAGCAAGCTGCTTACTGGAGTGTGGCGTGGGTAAGCGTCGCAGCCTTATTTGGTGGTGGTTTATGGCTTTACCTACAACAAACGGTTGGGGTGACCTTAGCAAACCAAAAAACCATGGAATACTTTGCAGGTTACCTACTTGAAAAGTCCCTCGCAATTGACAACGTTTTCGTGTGGTTAATGATTTTTGCAGCTTTTGCTATACCAGCTGCGCTGCAACGTAAAATTTTGCTCTACGGCGTATTAGGCGCAATTGTACTGCGTACCCTCTTTATTTTTATTGGTGCATGGTTCGTTCAAGAGTTCTCTTGGGTGCTTTATATTTTCGGTGCGTTCTTGGTATATACAGGTTTCAAGTTCTTAAAAGGTCAAGAAGAAGAAACCAATATCGAAGACATCAAAATTTTAAAATGGTTACGTAATCATATGCGTATTACCCCACAGCTTGAAGGCGACAAATTCTTTGTACGTCAAAACGGTTTATTGTGGGCAACGCCGTTATTTTTAGTATTGATTTTGGTTGAAGCTTCAGATGTGATTTTCGCAGTAGACTCTATCCCTGCTATTTTCGCGGTAACGAGCGATCCATTTATTGTTTTAACAGCAAACCTAATGGCAATTTTAGGTTTACGTGCAATGTTCTTCTTACTTGCTGGCGCCGCGACTAAATTGCATTATTTACCATATGGCTTAGGCATCATCTTATTGTTCATTGGTGCAAAAATGTTGTTGCTTGATGTATTCCACATGCCAATCTGGATCTCATTAAGCTTTATCGTAATAGTGTTAGCAATCACTGCTTACCTCTCTTTACGACACAACAAAAAGCAATTGCAGTCTTAATTCATCACAACAAGGCATCTACATGTGAGATGCCTTGTCATCTAAATCTTCAAAAGAGACTGTACTTTAAAAAAACAGATTAATATCATATGCCAACCTAAAATTTATCTTTTCTAATCAGAAACATAATAGATAACAGCTATTCGGTATTTTATGCCGAACATACTTATTAAAATGTGTGGAGTCTCATGCGTTCTAAAAAAATTAATCTCGTCGTTGTTCCGCTATTACTCACGGCATGTAGCCATAATGATGGACCTTTAGTACAAGACGTATATAACAACCAATATGACTGTGCTCGCGACTGGAATACCCAAACTTGTAAAGAAGAAAATAGCTCAAGTGGACATGGTTCTAGTTATGCCGGTAGCCGCTATTTAGGGCCTGCGTATTATCGAAATAATCGGGAAGTTTCTTATCATGGCAATACATTACACCCTTATAGCAATTTGAGTGTAGGTCGCCCCATTATTTCAAGTACGGTGAAAAGCGCTTCTTCTTCATCCCCAATTCGTGGTGGTTTTGGCCGTAGCGGTTTTTCTTTTGGCGGCTAAGTCTTTAGGCATTCACTTAATATGAAAAGAAAAATATTTACTCCGCGCCCAGACTGGCAAGTGGAGCATCAAAATATTGGTTTCGATTATTTTAATTTACCTTCTCTTGATGGCTCAATTTACTGGTCAGAAGGGGTTGCGTATGAGTTTACCCTTAAACAGATTGAACAACTGGAAGATGCGGCAAATGAACTACATCAGATGTGTTTATCGGAAGTAGGAGATCTCATTCAACGCGGGGACTATCCAGCTTATTTTCAAATTCCAGAAACAGCCATAAGCCACATTGAACATTCGTGGAAACAAAATGCACCCATGCTCTATGGTCGCTTTGATTTCGCTTACGATGGGCGAAATATCAAAATGCTGGAATATAACGCAGACACACCGACTGGCTTACTCGAAGCTTCTGTCGCGCAGTGGCTGTGGATAGAACAGGTCTCAGGCATTACAAACCGAGATCAATTCAATAGCATTCATGAAGACCTGATTAAACGCTGGAAGACAATTTTACCGCATGGTAGCCATGTGCATTTTGCTGCCTGTCAGGAAGCAGGGAGGGAAGACTGGGGTAATTTAGAGTACTTGATGGATACGGCTTACCAAGCTCATCTACAAGTTTCCGAGCTTTCTATGGAAAACATAGGTTGGAATGGACAAGATTTTGTTGATCTGCATAACCGTCCTCTTCAAAACATATTTAAGCTCTATCCATGGGAATGGATTTGGGAGGAAGCCTTTTCTCAATATATTCACCCACAAACACAGTGGATTGAACCCTGCTGGAAAATGTTACTTTCAAATAAAGCGATTTTGGTTGAGCTTTGGAAGCGTTATCCAAACCATCCATTGTTGGTAGAAACCCATACCTATGACCCGCAACAAATTTTGTCTGGCAAATGGGTGAAAAAGCCGATTTTGGCAAGGGAAGGGGCCAATATTCGAATTTTACAAGATGGTCACGACCAAGGCTCAGCTTCTGGTAGCTTTTATTTTGATGACTATGACAAATACGGATATGTTGTACAAAAATGGGTAGATACCCCATTATTTTCAGGACAACTACCTACACTCGGTTTATGGATGGTTGGACATCAATGTGCAGGCATGTCTATCCGTGAAGATTGTTATGACATTATCGGTAATGATGCTCACTTTGCAGCACATTATTTTGTCGAGTAAAAACGCATAGAGATTTATAAAAAAGCACTTTAAAAGTGCTTTTTTATTATGCTTGGTCCGCAATCAAACAGTGCATTTTAGATATATAACAAATAATGAATATTTATTTTTAAAGCTAAATTAGAACAAAAATTCAAAAATATAATAATTTAATCTTATGAATTTTAAAAACATTATTCTCATTTTCAAAATTAAAAAGTGATATTGGCAAGCTCTTTGCATCTCCTAAAAAGAAAAAAGCCTAGATTTTAAGGGCTCGCGAGAGCCCTGATTTTTTTAAGGAGTGATGCTATGAATGCTATTCCAACTTTAACGCCACTTGCCATGCCATGTGACAGCAGTTTTGATGCAAAAGATTGGGAAATTTTATCAAGTCATTGGTATCCAGTTGCCCGTATTCAAGATGTCTCTACCGTGCCTCAACGCGTCACGCTATTAGACGTTAACATGGCACTCTATAAAACAGAAAGTGGTGAAATTCATCTGGTCCGAGACATTTGTCCTCATCGCGGTGTTCCTTTAACCAAAGGTTGGGTCGATGGTGATGATATTGTGTGTCCTTATCATGGTCTACGCTATAACACCGAAGGCAAATGTATTCAAATACCAGCTCAACCCGAGTTAACCAAAATTTCTGATCGTTTTTCTCTGACCAAATTTCCGGTTGTGCAAAGATACGGCCTCATTTGGACCAGTATTCATGGTCGTGATGTTACTCAAGCCAATATTCCTGTATTAGATACTTGGGACCATGCAGAGCATCAAGCGATTTTACCGCCTTTTGTGAATATTGGCGGCTCTAGTGGACGTCAACTTGAAGGGTTTATTGATGTCGCTCATTTTGCTTGGGTGCATCACAACGCCTTTGCGAGTCGTGATAATCCCGTCGTCCCTAAATATCACACTGAACGTACTGAATATGGCTTAAAAACGGTCTATATCAGCAATGTCAGTAACTATCCGCATGAGCTAAAGCATCTCGAACCAGAAGGCTTTTTATGGAAGCGCACCTTTGAAGTCTACCCACCTTTTTCAGCCGTGCTTACAGTCGATTTTCCAGAAGGTGGGGTCTTAAAAATCTTAAATGCGTGCTGTCCTATTTCGAGCAATAAAACCCGTTTATTTGTTCCACTCACCCGTAACTTTGATCAGACAGGTGATTTAGAAAAGGTATACGCATTTAATGCTCAAATTTTTGCCGAAGATCAAGACATGGTCGAATCACAAAAGCCAGAAGAACTACCGCTTGATTTAATGATGGAAGCACATTTTGAAGCAGACCGTTCATCAACGACTTATCGACGGATTTTGGCTGACTGGGGACTAAGTAAACGTTATACCGTTTAAATCTTGGCTAACTGGGGTACAATCAACCGAAAAAAGTGAAAATATATAGGCTTTCCATGTCATCGATTGCAAATACCACCGTTGTGCGTGGTCGTTTTTTAGATATTCAACAAACTGTCTCTGAGCCAACTGATATTCCAAATCAAGTACGTTATTTGGAAGATGGTGTATTGATTAGTGAACATGGAAAAATCAAATGGTTTGGAGCATGGGAAGACGCTCAAGCGCATCTACCGGCTGGAGTTGAGGTTCAACATTATCCAGAACAATTGATTGTACCTGGCTTTATTGATACCCATATTCACTTCCCACAAACTGAAATGGTTGGAGCATACGGCGAACAACTTTTAAGCTGGCTCAATACTTATACATTCCCAACTGAAATCCAGTTTCAGGACAAAGCGTATGCAAGTGAAATTGCCCAGTTCTTTGTTCAAGAACTCTTAAAACATGGTACAACCACAGCACTGGTTTTCTGTACAGTTCATCCTGAGTCTGTTGATGCCTTATTTGAAGCCGCAGAACACGTTCAGATGCGTTTAATTGCAGGTAAGGTGCTTATGGACCGCAATGCCCCTGAAGCGCTGTGTGACACACCAGAAACGGCTTACAGCGACACCAAAGCACTCATTGAAAAATGGCATGGTAAAGGCCGTGCTCTGTATGCGATTACGCCACGTTTTGCACCGACCTCTACACCTGAGCAATTAGAAAGAGCAGGGCAGTTAAAACAAGAATTTCCGGATGTTTACGTACATACGCATTTAAGTGAAAACAAAGATGAAATTGCTTGGGTAAAATCTTTATTTCCTGAACAAGCAGGCTATTTAGATGTTTATCAACATTATGGCCTGACTGGTAAGCGTTCTGTATTCGCGCATTGCGTTCACTTAGAAGATGAAGAATGGCAATGCATGCATGATACGCAATCTGCTATCGCATTTTGCCCAACTTCAAACTTGTTCTTAGGCAGTGGTTTATTCCCATTGAAAAAAACATGGGAAAAACAAGTAAAAGTGGGCTTGGGTACAGATATCGGTGCCGGTACATCGTTTAGTTTACTGCAAACCGTTAACGAGGCTTATAAGGTACAGCAGTTACAAGGCGACAAACTTTCAGCTTATGAAGCGCTCTATCATGCAACTTTAGGTGGAGCAAAAGCGCTTGATTTACAAGATCAGTTAGGCAACTTCAATGTCGGTAAAGAAGCAGACTTTGTTGTATTGAATCTTAAGCCGACCGCATTACAGCAACTGCGCCAGTCTAAATCCAAATCTGTTGAAGATTCGCTGTTTGCTTTATTCACTTTAGGTGATGACCGTAATATTGAGGCGACTTATATTTATGGAAAACGTGCTTATCAAAAAGAAACAGCCCAATAAAAATCGGGTGGTTAAGTTTTTGTTATTATTTGGAATATGTGCTGTTTTGTTAAAACGTGATCGCCATAATCCGCAAAATGATAAAATTTCAAAGCCATCAAAGAGTGCATGAAACGTCATTTTGCTTTAAAATTTTACCATTAACTCAGATTTTCGAGGTGTTGCAGGTCAACACCTTTTTTATTTTTTCTTTTATATCTTGTAGGAATCTGCCATGACTGTTGCAATGAGCATCATGATTTCAACCGAAGAAATTCAAGCAAAAGTCAAAGAGCTCGGCGAGCAAATTAACGCTCACTATGCAAATAGTGATAAAGAATTAGTCCTTATTGGATTACTTCGTGGTTCTGTTATTTTCATGGCAGACTTGTGCCGTACAATTACCAAACCGCATGAACTCGACTTCATGACAGTGTCTAGCTACGGCGGCGGTACGACTTCAAGTCGAGATGTTAAAATCTTAAAAGATCTTGACGGTGAAATACGCGGTAAGGATGTACTGGTTGTCGAAGATATTATCGACTCTGGCAATACCTTAAGCAAAGTAGTTGAAATGTTGCAAACTCGTGAGCCAAATTCGATTCAACTTTGCACATTAGTGAGTAAACCATCTCGCCGTGAAATTGATCTCGAAGTTAAATTTTTAGGTTTTGAAGTAGAAGACAGATTCATTGTAGGCTACGGCTTAGACTACGACCAAAAATATCGCCACTTACCTTTTATCGGTGAAATTGGTTTATAAATTTTATAAAAATAGCACCGCCAGATGCTATTTTTTATATAAAACCTTAGCTTTGAACAAAAAAGACACAAAAAGTCGCAATCTGCTACAGACAAAATAGACAGCTCTACCGCACGATAGAATATGAAGCAAAATCATTAACTTCATCAAAAAAACAACTGGAGAACAAATATGTGGTCACTTATTGTCGCTATTGTAGTTGGTTTCTTTGCTGGCTTAATCGCTCGCGCTTTGCATCCAGGGGATGATAAAGCAGGTTTCATCGTAACTACCTTGATTGGTATTGCAGGTTCACTTTTAGCCACTTATGGTGGTCGTTTACTTGGACTTTATGGCGAAAACTCAGCTGCGGGCTTCATCGCATCCGTGATTGGTGCCATCGTTATTTTGTTTATCTACAATTTGATTGCACGAAAAAGCTAAACTTTAATTCATTTATAAAAAAAGCACCTTGGGGTGCTTTTTTTAATTTATTTTAAAGGCCTAACTCTTTCCAAACTGCCTGAATTTCTTCAGCAGAGCGTGCGCCCACCAGCTTAAAACCATTTGCAAAAATTAAGGTAGGAGTGCCATTAAAACCTAGTTTTTTTCCTAATTCCAAATTACGGTCAATTGGGTTTACACAGCTCGCAGCTATTGGTTTAACCCCTTGCTGAATCAGTTTTTTCCATGAATAAGATTGATTCGGTGCACACCAAACCTGTCTAGAAACCACAATAGACTGAGGCTTTAGAGGATAGATAAAGGTATAAATAGTTACGTCTTTAAGCTTATCGAGTTCAGGTTCGAGCTGCTTGCAATAAGGGCAGTTTGGATCAGAAAAAACAGCTAAAACATGCTGTCCATTACCTTTGACTGTTTTAATGGCATCTTTTAAAGGCAGCTGTTTCCAATCAATTGAGTTTTGTCCTAATACCAAATCTTTGGTTAAGTTCTTCTGGTCTTTTAATCTAATCATAGAACCTACAAACATATACTGCCCATCTTCACCCACATAGATGATTTGCTGATCGAGATTAGCGCTATATAGCCCAGGCATTTCGGTTTTCTGAATATTACTAATTTTCAAATTAGGATATTGTTTTTTAAAATTTTCCCTAACAGTATCTACATTAGCGAAACTCATAGTTGCAGTTAAGCTAAATAACGCCAATATTCCTAATTTTTTAAGCATAAAACCGACTCTAGGTAGGAGAGGAGATTATTTTAATCAGTTCTGTTTTCAAAAGCTGAATTGATTACCGAGTTATAACCAAACTGCCACTCATTTATGCCAATGTTTCACGTGGAACATAAGTAGGTTTTAAAATATTAATTTCTACTGATATATGTACAATTTCATCATGAATCGATAAAGCATGACGAACTTGGTCTGCATTTAAAGAAATATCATCAGTCTCTAGGGCCAAAATACAAGAAAACTTACCTTTGGCGACTTTCCAAACATGAAGATCCGTAATTTCAAGGTTCTTAGGAAATTCAGCAATCACTTCACGAATTTCTTCTACCACTGGATGATCCATTTCTGCATCTAGAAGTGTTTTCCCTGTCTCTTTCATTAAGCCAAGAGACCATTTTGCAACCAAAATAGCACCTAAAATCCCTAAAAGTGCATCTAAAAAATCCCATCCGAAATATTTACCTGCGAAAAGCGCAACAATTGCAAAAACAGAAGTGACTGCATCTGCAACCACATGTAAAAAAGCAGCTTTTTGATTTAAATCATGGTGATAATGCCCATGGTCATGATGGTGATGGTGATGGTGATGGTGTCCATCATCGTGAAGTAACCATGCGCAAATCAAGTTAATGACCAGACCTAAAATTGCAATAGGAATCGCTTCATTATAAAAAATCTCAACTGGATTAAATAAACGTTGTATCGACTGAAATGCCATAAAAATAGCGACAACCATCAGCAAAATTGCACTGCTATATCCCGCTAAAATCTCGATTTTCCAAGTTCCAAAGCTAAAACGACGATCTTTGGAGTAATGACGAGCCGCACGATAAGCAAAATAGGCTAAACCGAGTGCCAACATATGTGAACTCATATGCCAACCATCAGCCAGAAGCGCCATTGAATTAAAAAACCATCCACCGAATATTTCTAACGCCATCATGGATGCCGTTAAAATTGTTGCAATCAAAATACGTTTTTGTGCAAGTGGATTTCCTTCATCAAACTGATGTTGATGATGACGTGATACACTATGTTCCTGCATAAAATTTAAACCCAATATACTCCCTACCAGTATATTAAATTATACAAGAGAACACAGATGAGTCACGTCGGTCAGGATAAAAAAATAGTTAATCGTGTAAAACGACTAAAAGGGCAAATTAATAGTATTGAGCATGCTGTTGAGCAACCAGATATTTCATGCATAGAAATACTTCAACAAGTTGCTGCAATTAAAGGGGCAATAAATGGCCTGATGAGTGAATTGATGGAACAGCACTTACACCACCACGTGCTCAAAGAAGCAAAAGTCGATCAGAATGAATTAGATGAGTTTTTAAAGGTTTTAAAAAGATACGGTTAACAAAATGACTGAATGACACAGCTAAGTGCATCATTCAGAGTTTTTTTAATTATTTTCCAATACAAAATGAACCAAAGATTTTGCCTAAAAGGTCATCGGCACTAAAGTCGCCAGTAATTTCACCTAAAGCATTTTGAGCAAGACGTAGTGATTCAGCAACCAGTTCACCTGCGTTAAATACAACGAGTTGCTCGCGTGCTTCTGAAAGATAGAGCTGTGTGCGCTTCATTGCGTCTAAATGACGTGTTCTTGCAATAAAGGTGTCTTCCTCAGGGTGAAAGCCTGCATGCGCTGTAATCGCATCTACGAGGCCTTGTACGCCCATCTCTTGTTTCGCTGAAACTGTAATATGACGGAACCCTTGATAATCGCCTATTTCAGCTAATTGACCAGTTAAATCGCATTTATTACCAATTAACATTAAACGACGTGGTTCAATGTGTTCAGCAAAATATTCTTGAGCAAGTTTTAATGGGTCATCACCTTGATTTAAATCATAAACCAGCAATAACAAATCAGCTTGTTCAATTTCTTTGATTGCTCTACGAATCCCTTCTTTTTCAACGATGTCACCTGTTTCACGTAGGCCAGCTGTGTCTGTTAAGGTGATTGGTAGGCCATTTAAGCTAATTTTTTCATGCAAAACATCACGAGTTGTACCGGCAATATCAGTCACAATTGCACGCTCAACACCAGCTAGCGCATTCAACAAGCTTGATTTACCCGCATTTGGTTTACCTGCAATAACAACTTGTAAACCTTCACGTAGTAATTGACCTTGTCGTGCAGAGGTTTGAACGGCATGTACCGACTGCCGAACATCTTCAAGTAAAGCTAAAATTTTGCCATCTGCCAAGAAATCGATTTCTTCTTCAGGAAAATCAATTGCGGCTTCAACATGTAAGCGTAAATGAATCAGTTTTTCTAAAACTGTATTAATTTTTGTTGAAAAAGCGCCTTGTAAAGAACGAACTGCAGAGCGCGCCGCAGCTTGCGAAGTCGCATCAATCAAATCAGCAATAGCTTCCGCTTGTACCAAGTCCATCTTGCCATTTTCAAAAGCACGCATGGAAAATTCGCCAGCTTTTGCAGCGATTGCGCCCAGCTCAAATAGACGTCCCAGCAAGGCATTTTGAATGACTGGACCACCGTGACCTTGTAGTTCTACAACATCTTCACCTGTAAACGAGTGAGGATTGGGAAAGCATAGAACAATCCCTTCATCCATAATGCTGCCATCAGCATCATAAAATTTACGAAAACCCGCCATACGCGCTTCTGGCAAGTTCTTTTGTGTCAGTTTTTGAGCAATTTCATAAGCCTTAGGTCCAGATAGGCGAATCACGCCCACACCACCACGCCCTGGTGGCGTTGCAATTGCGGCAATCGTGGTTTGACTTTGCATATTATTCACCTAAAAACCTAAAATCCAGCCAAAGAAAAATCCGCCTAAGATTACCATCTTAAGCGGATTTATTCAGCAAAAGTTCAACGATTAAGAAGCTGATTCAGTCTTATTGATACGACCTTTTTCAACGCTCTTATTAATAAACGACTGCTGTAAAATAGTAATACTGTTGTTCACGATCCAGTACAGCACGAGACCTGCAGGGAAGAACAACATAAATACCGTGAACATAATCGGCATAATGCGGAACACTTTTGCCTGCATTGGATCAGCGGGTTGTGGGTTCAACATTTGCTGCGCAAACATGGTAGCACCCATGATTAACGGCAAGATGAACCAAGGATCCATTGCTGACAAGTCTTGAATCCAGCCTAACCATGGTGCATGACGTAATTCCACACTTTCCATGAGTACCCAGTACAAAGCAAGGAAAATTGGCATTTGTAGCAATAATGGTAAACAACCTGAAAGTGGATTTACTTGTTCACGCTTGTATAAAGCCATCATTTCTTGCGAGAAGCGCATACGGTCTTCACCGAACTCTTCTTTCATGCGTTGCATTTCTGGTGCAATCACACGCATTTTCGCCATAGAACGATAACTTTTTGAAGATAAAGGCCACAAGATCATCTTCACCATAATGGTAAGCAAGATGATTGACCATCCCCAGTTACCCACAATGCTATGGAAGAATTGAAGACCTAAGAACAAGAGTTTAGCAATTGGCCATAACCAACCATAATCAACAGTCTGATTTAAACCTACAGCTAAATCTTTTAATTCAGATTGTACTTTTGGACCTGAATAAAGTTTTGCATCCACTTCCATTGAAGTGCCTGCCGGAACATTAATCACTGGTGAGGTAAAACCAATGATATTCATGTGATCAGCAGATTGACGAGATTCAAGCTTAGCTACATAAGGCTGACCATTGGCTTGAGTCAACTTAAGATTTCCAGGAATCCAAGCACTTACAAAGTAATGCTGAACAATTGCTACCCATCCACCCTTCGCTTCAGTATTTACTTTTTCTTCTGAGAAATTAGCAAATTTAAGCTTATTGTAATGTGCATCAGGTGTTCCCCAAGCTCCCCCTAAGAAAGTTCCTAGAGTGAAAATACCTTGAGAAGACTTACCAGGATCTTCAGAATTATCGCGCTTTAATTGTCCAAACATCTGACCTTGCCAGCTTTGTTGGCTACGGTTAATGACTTGATGTTTTACAACAATTGGATATTGACCTTGAGTAAAGGTAAAAGTCTTAATAATTTCAACGCCTTCAGGTGTTTTAAATACCATTGGAACGTTTAAAACTTTTTCAGATTGACCCTTTTGGTCCTGTACACCCTTAGCATCAGCCAAAGTATATGATGTCTTTTCAACAGCATATAATGGACGACCACCACGACTACTATCTGGTCCATTCAAACCAATTAAGCCAGATTGAGCAACATATGTACGCTTGGCATCATTTTCAAGCATAACAAAAGGTTGATCGCTGTCTTTGCTTTTGTCGTGTGAGAGTAATTCAATACGAACAATATCACCACCTTTTGGATTGATCCAAATATGGTAAAGGTCAGTTTGTACTGAAATAAGCTGTTGATTCACAGGTGCAGTTGCATCTGTGGTTTGTGACTGCGCAATATTTGCTTGTGGCACATCGGAAGCCACTGTTGCATTTTTAGCATTTGGCAAATCAGCAGATACTTCATGCGAGCTTACAGCCGCCGCTTGTTGTTGCGGTGCAGTTGCAGCATTTCCATAATCTTTTTGCCAAGCCAAAATGAGCAAATATGCGGTGACAAACATGGCCCCGAGAATTGCAAACCTGGCCCATTGTTGCATATCTATTACCCCAAATGGTTAGAGAGATTTTGCTTCAGTAAACGATCACGAAAGGGTACAGCAACATGATGCGTTTGAGAATCTATTTGATGAAACGAAATAAAACGAATTGCTTTTGGCGGTACCGGATCATATCCAGATCCTCCCCACGGATGACAACGACAAATCCGTTTAGAAGATAACCAAACGCCTTTTATCGCACCATGAGTGTGCAATGCTTCTATCGCATATTGGGAACAAGTCGGGATATAACGACAACGGGGTCCAAGAAGCGGACTAATCGCAATTTGATACAGTCGAATCAACCAACGTAGAAAACGGACCATTGGCTATCTCTTAATTCTGCGAGGTTGTGCCAACTTTAGAATGTTTTTTTGCTAAGCGCTGTAATTTTTGCCAAGCAAAATCTAATTGTTGATATAGCTCAGCATTCGTAATCGTTTCTATACCAACTTTCGGCATCACTACAACATCTATGTCTGATCCAAAATTCGGCTGATGTAGACGAAAGCTCTCACGAGCAAGACGTTTTATTCGATTTCTTTCATGCGCTCGGCGCACTTTTTTCTTAGCAACAACAATACCCAAACGGCTTTTAGGCTGTTCGGTTAATTTTGCAAGAAATAAAAAATGGGGTTGATGCACTTTAAAAAGCGCACCATCAAATACACTTTTATAATCTGCAGCACAGCGTATTCGCACGTCTGTGCTAAAACTGTAAAGTGTCATCACACCCAAGTCTGGTCAGCGTAACAGTATTAAACAGTTAAGCTATGACGACCTTTTGCACGACGACGAGCTAATACTTGACGACCAGCTTTAGTTGCCATACGAGCACGGAAACCATGAACGCGTTTACGCTTTAATTCAGATGGTTGGAAAGTACGTTTCATATTGAAACTCCCAAAAATGATCTTTCTATAAAGGTCCGCGATTTTATTGTGCAATGTTTACGCTGTCAATGAAAAACCAAGAAAGTTTTGTATTTAACCCAAATTTTTAATCTTTTTACTTCTTTTTATTCTTTCCATAATTTAGGGCAATATATAGCTTTAAAAGTTATACACAAAGTAATTGTCTATTTTTATTAGAACTTTTAATATATACACACCTTATATACATATTTATCAACAAAACAAGATATCATCTTGGTTTTGATTTACTGCATTTGAATTTAAATTCATATTTTGCAGTTATCCACAAAAGATCACCCTCCTATTAAATAAATTCAAATTTAGAAATTTAAATTTATTCTTATTAGGGGTAACTTTTTCTGTGGATTTCGCACTTTTAAATTTAAAAAACATGTATTTGGGTTGTTGATAACTCTGTTTTTATTATATTTATGGATTGTGGATAAGTTTATGTGTTAATTTATCCACAGGTTGTGCAAAAAGTTATGCACAAGCCGATTTGAATTTAAATTTATTCACAAGAGATTTCTTTTTAGACAAAATCAAACGAAATCGTCATGACAGATGTGGATAACTTGGTTAGAATGGCGACCCCTTCTCATCAGGAAGGGTTAATCTTTAGATTATTTGAATTTAAAAACGCAGAAATAGGGGATACACATGCTGTGGACAGACTGCTTAACTCGCTTGCGACAAGAGCTCTCTGATAACGTCTTTGCGATGTGGATTCGCCCATTAGTTGCTGAAGAAGTAGAAGGTATACTGCGTCTTTATGCACCTAACCCTTATTGGACGCGTTACATTCAAGAGAACCATTTAGAATTAATTTCTATATTGGCCGAACAGTTATCAGAAGGGCGTGTGCGTCAGGTTGAGATTTTAGTTGATTCTCGTCCTGGTAGTATTTTGTCATCGAGTGAACAGCCAGCAACTACAACGGCTGCTTTACAAACTGCGCCTCAACAAAGCTTTAAAGTAAAAAAAGAACCGGATGCTATTTCCAATACACCTACTACTAATAGTGTAGTAAACCCAAAAACACCGAAAAAGAAGCTATTAAATCCTCAATTTACTTTTTCTTTATTTGTTGAAGGCCGTTCGAACCAGATGGCTGCTGAAACATGTAGAAAAGTATTAACACAATTAGGTGCTTCTCAGCACAACCCTTTATTCTTATATGGCCCGACAGGCTTAGGTAAGACTCACTTGATGCAGGCAGTTGGTAATGCTTTATTACAAGCCAAGCCTAATGCACGGGTGATGTATATGACCTCGGAGAGTTTTGTTCAGGATTTTGTAAGTTCTTTGCAAAAAGGCAAAGTGGAAGAATTCAAGAAAAATTGCCGTTCTTTAGACTTACTGTTGGTTGATGATATTCATCTCTTAGCAGGTAAAGAAGCAAGCTTGGTTGAGTTCTTCTATACATTCAATGCCTTACTTGATGAATCGAAACAAATTATTTTAACTTCAGATCGGTACCCGAAAGAATTGACCGAGTTGGATCCTCGTTTGGTATCTCGCTTTTCTTGGGGGCTTTCTGTAGGTGTTGAGCCACCAGATATTGAAACTCGTATCGAAATTTTATTGAAGAAGGCTGAAAATAGCGGCGTTGATTTACCTCGAAACTGTGCATTATTCATTGCACAACAAGTGGTTGCCAACGTCCGGGAACTTGAAGGGGCACTCAATAAAGTCGTCGCGATTTCTCGTTTTAAAGGTGCGCCAATCGATCTTGATGTTGTCCGTGAATCTTTAAAAGATGTATTGGCAATCCGTGCACGTACAATTAGTGTAGAAAATATCCAACGTGTGGTCAGTGAATATTTCCGAATTCCTTTAAAAGAATTGGTAGGACCAAAACGGACACGAATCTATGCTCGACCGCGTCAGTTAGCAATGGGTCTTGCTCGTGAATTGACGGGTGATAGTTTTCCTGAAATTGGAATGGCTTTTGGTGGGCGTGACCATAGTACGGTGATGCATGCTTGTGAAAAAGTTGTGAGTCTTCGAGAGGAAGATCCGATTTTTGACGAAGATTATAAAAATCTACTGCGTCTACTTCAGAGTTAATGAAATAATAAGACGTTGTTGCAAAGTCTACGTAAGTGCAGCATAGTACACAGCTAAAAAATGAAATATTTGCTCCAAGTTGCTAGAGGAATGAATCGTGCGTTTGAAAATCGCTAAAGAAAGCTTACTCAATGTTTTATCGCATGTTGTCGGTGCGGTAGAACGTCGTCATACATTGAATATTCTTTCAAACGTCAAAATTCAGACTAATGCTCAGGCACTCACCATTACTGGTTCTGATTTAGAAGTCGAACTGGTTGCCAGTACTGTTTTAACAGAAGGGGCATGCATTGAAGCAGGTGAAACAACTGTTCCTGCTCGTAAGTTGATGGAAATTTGTAAATCATTGCCTACAGCTGCATTGATAGATTTACAAATTACTGAAGATCAGAGATGTATCTTAAAGTCTGGTAATAGCCGTTTTGTATTAGGTACTTTACCGGCAGAAGATTACCCGTTATTAACCACTGAAAATAGTCAAGGTACACAAGTACAGGTTACTCAACGTGAGTTAAAGCGTTTATTTGAAAAAACAGCTTTTGCTATGGCTGTACAGGATGTGCGTTTCTATTTAACTGGTACTTTATTAGAAATTGATGAAAATCAATTACGTGCAGTAACAACAGATGGTCACCGTTTAGCACTTTGTGAAATCACTGCTTCTTCTACATCATCTCAATTGGTTCAAGCAATTGTGCCTCGTAAAGCTGTGGGTGAATTGCAGCGTTTACTCAGTATTGAAGATGAACAATTAACATTGCTCATCGGTCGTGAATTGTTAAATGTCACGATTAATACACCGAGCCGTGACAAAGAGCAGGGCGATATCACTGTTCGTTTTACGACGAAATTGATTGATGGAAAATTCCCTGATTATCGTCGTGTAATTCCACGTGGTGGCGATAAACATGTGTTAATTAGCCATGATGTGTTCAAACAATCATTACAACGTGTCGCAATTTTGAGTAATGAGAAGTTACGTGGCGTTTTCTTGAATTTTAATCAAGATTCTTTACAGCTACGTGCAAATAACCCTGAACAAGATGAAGCGATTGAAGATTTAGCAATTCAGTACCAAAACATACCGCTTGAAATGTCGTTTAATGCGCAATATTTGCTAGATGTTTTAGGTGTGCTTGATGGTGATGATGTAAATATGAGCATGACTGAAGCAAACCAGTCTGTATTGGTTCAAGATCCGGCACATCCTGACCAGACGTATGTCGTAATGCCAATGCGTGTATAATTCGGCTGATTCATATGCATCTTACGCGTTTAAATATTGAACGTGTGCGTAATTTAAAAACGGTTGCACTCCAAGGGTTGCAACCGTTTAATGTATTTTATGGCGCTAACGGTTCAGGAAAAACTTCAATTCTGGAAGCAATCCATTTGCTTGCAACAGGGCGGTCATTCCGTACCCATATACCCAAAAATTATATTCAATATTCTGCCGAAGATGCGATTGTCTTCGCCCAGTCCGCAACTGAAAAAATTGGCATGCAAAAGTTAGCCTCTGGTGAGCAGTTGATGAAGGTCAATGGCGATACGGTGGCTACACAAGGGCAACTCGCGAAACTGCTGCCTTTGCAACATATTGACCCACAAAGTACAGATATTATTGATCATGGGGCAAAACCTCGCCGTCAGCTTTTAGATTGGCTGATGTTCCACGTGGAACCTGAGTTTTATTTTGCTTGGCAATATTATTCTCGTGCATTAAAACAGCGTAATACCTTACTTAAAACCAGACGGAATATTTCTTTAGCGGATTTAGAGCCGTGGAACAAAATGTTGAGTGATTATGGGGAAATTTTACACTCTCAACGTTTAAGTATTGTGGAACAATGGAATATCTTTTTTCAAAATGATTTAAGTCAATTATTACCTGATCTGGAGATTGAACTGGAATATAGTCCGGGTTTTCATACAGAGCAGGGGCTTATGCAAGACTTGCTGAATCAACACCAAAAAGATATCGAAAGACGCTATACCGAATATGGTCCACATCGTGCAGATTTGCGCTTGAAAACCCCGTTTGGACATGCTGACGTTGTTTTATCAAGAGGTCAGAAAAAACTGCTGATTATTGCCTTAAAACTGTCACAAATTGCAATGTTGCATGCGAGTAATAAGGAAACTGTGGTATTATTAGATGATCTGACAGCAGAATTAGACTTAACCGCACAACAACGTTTAATTGAACGATTAAGCCAACTTGGTAGCCAGGTTTTTATGACAACTTTAGATCATGCATCGGTAAAAAAACACTTACATGATCTGTCTATTTCATATCAATTATTCAATGTTGAATCCGGTCAAGTTAGTCTTGCTTCACCATAATTTTTTGATGTTACCCATCTTTGAATAAACCTATATTTGCTAGGGAGAAACCATGAGTTCAGAGTCTCAATCAGCCTCTCAAACAGAACAAACCAATGAAAAGGCTTATGATTCCTCTAGTATTAAAGTATTACGTGGATTAGATGCAGTTCGTAAACGTCCGGGGATGTATATTGGGGATACAGACGACGGTACCGGTTTACACCATATGGTATTCGAGGTTGTCGATAACGCAATCGATGAAGCTTTAGCGGGACATTGTGATGAAATTATTGTCACGATTCACGAAGATGAATCGGTAAGTGTTTCCGATAATGGTCGTGGTATTCCAACCGATATTCACCCTGAAGAGGGGGTTTCTGCAGCAGAAGTAATTCTTACGATCTTGCACGCAGGCGGTAAGTTTGACGACAACAGCTATAAAGTTTCAGGTGGTTTGCACGGCGTAGGTGTTTCGGTTGTAAATGCGCTTTCAAGTAAATTGCATTTAATTATTAATCGCGCTGGCCAAGTGCACGAACAAGAATATCACCACGGTGATCCGCAATATCCATTACGTGTGATTGGTGAAACGGATAAGAGTGGTACAACTGTACGTTTTTGGCCAAGTGAACTAACTTTTAGTCAAACCATTTTTAACGTTGAAATTTTAGCGCGTCGTTTACGTGAGCTTTCATTTTTAAACGCGGGTGTGCGTATTGTTTTACGTGATGAGCGTATTAACCTTGAGCATGTATATGACTACGAAGGTGGTTTATCTGAGTTTGTAAAATACATTAACGAAGGTAAAACTCATCTAAATGAGATTTTCCATTTCACAGCAGATACCGAAAATGGTATTGGTGTAGAAGTTGCATTGCAGTGGAATGAAAGTTATCAAGAAAATGTGCGTTGCTTTACCAACAATATTCCTCAAAAAGATGGTGGTACGCATTTAGCTGGTTTCCGTGCGGCTTTAACACGTGGTCTTAACCAATATCTTGAAAATGAAAATATTCTCAAGAAAGAAAAAGTCAATGTGACAGGTGATGATGCTCGTGAAGGTTTAACGGCGATTATTTCGGTCAAAGTACCTGATCCGAAATTCTCATCTCAAACGAAAGAGAAACTGGTATCGAGTGAAGTAAAACCAGCGGTTGAGCAAGCAATGAACAAAGAGTTCTCTGCTTACTTACTTGAAAATCCACAAGCTGCAAAATCGATTGCCGGTAAAATTATTGATGCTGCACGTGCACGTGATGCTGCGCGTAAAGCTCGTGAAATGACGCGTCGTAAGAGTGCACTTGATATTGCTGGTTTACCAGGTAAATTGGCAGATTGTCAGGAAAAAGACCCAGCACTTTCTGAATTATATCTAGTCGAGGGTGACTCTGCGGGCGGTAGTGCTAAGCAAGGTCGTAACCGTAAGATGCAGGCTATTTTACCGTTGAAAGGGAAAATCCTGAACGTTGAACGTGCACGCTTTGACAAAATGATTTCAAGTCAGGAAGTGGGTACTTTAATCACTGCACTTGGCTGTGGTATTGGTCGAGAAGAATATAATCCTGATAAGCTTCGTTATCATAAAATCATTATCATGACCGATGCCGACGTCGATGGTTCTCACATCCGTACCTTGTTGTTAACCTTCTTCTTCCGTCAAATGCCGGAATTGGTTGAGCGTGGTCATATTTATATTGCTCAGCCACCTTTGTATAAATTGAAGAAAGGTAAACAAGAACAGTACATCAAAGATAATGATGCATTAGAAACGTATCTCATCTCAAATGCGATTGATGAGCTATCTTTGCATACCAATGCTGAAGCTCCTGCAATTACAGGTGAAGCACTTGCGAAAGTGATCCAAGACTATCAAGTTTCACAAAAGAGCTTACAGCGTTTAACTTTACGTTATCCAGCTAGCTTATTGGATGCTTTACTTGAAGTAGAAGCATTCAAGAGCGATCAGAACCATGATGAAGCTTATGTACAACAATGGGCTGATCAGGTACGCGATATCATTACCAGATTACAGCCAAGCTTACGTCCAGAAATTTCATTAGAGGCATTTGAGCGTGAAAATGCTCAGGGTGAAAAATCTGCACATTACTGGCCACGTATTACGGTGTATGTACATAACTTGCCACATGCGTACTTGCTTGATGCAGCTTTATTGAATTCGGCTGAATATGCACGTTTGTTAAAAAACTCGAAGAGTTGGTTCACTTTAATTGAAGATGGTGCTTATTTACAAAAAGGTGATCGCCGTATTCAGGTGGCTAACTTCCATCAAGTTTGGCAACATATTTTGCAAGATTCTCGCCGCGGTATGATGATCCAACGCTATAAAGGTCTTGGAGAAATGAATGCTGAGCAGCTGTGGGAAACAACAATGGACCCTGAAAACCGTAATATGTTACAGGTGACCATTGATGATGCGATTGAAGCAGATCGTATGTTCTCTTGTTTAATGGGTGATGATGTTGAACCACGTCGTGCATTCATCGAAGAGAATGCTTTAAATGCGGATATTGATGCTTAATTCATAACATGATTCTAAATCAGTCTAGGGAGAGAATGATGGGTCAGAAATTATTAGCTAGTCTGTTAATTTCATGTGCGATTTTAGGAAGTTCTGCTGTTTCGGCGGCAGACCTAGAAATGAATATGAAAACTTTAGCTAAGAGTACTAAAGCATTTGCTGAAGCGAAAGATACTGATAACGCGAAACAACAGCTTGTTGTAATGCGTGAAGCAGCTGTTTCTTCTAAGCAATATTTACCGCATAAACTCGAAGGTTTGCCTTCAGAAAATGTACAGGTAAAAGAGTATCAAGCCGGTTTAGATCAGCTTGTTGCCGAGATTGATAAAGTAACTGCTTTGGTTGAGCAAGGACAATTAGATCTAGCCAAAACTGAAGCAATCAATTTAGTCACAATACGAAATGAAAATCATAAAAAATTTAGATAATTGTTTATGATGATTGAAGAAAAGGCTTTGTTTAGTTTAAGACAAAGCCTTTTTTTTGGTAAGGACTGAAATTTTAAACTGCTATTTAAGTGGTAGTTTTTATTTATACCAAGAGAATATAATTTTGAAAAAAACTCACATACTCTTATGCATTGGGATCATTTTTTTTAATTGTTTATTTCAACTGCATGCTGCAATAGCCCCAACCTTTTACGGAAAATTAGTATTTCATCGTTATAGTGATTATGACGCATGGGACAGTAAGCTTTATTTGTATAACTTCACAACACAGCAGACTACATTACTGGGTACAAATTGGAAAATTGACCATATGATGAATGGCCATTTCTCTCCAGATGGAAAATGGTTAACTTTCATGGGAGTGAACTCTGGACAGCATTATGGCGATGCATGGGATGTGTATGTTTGGAAAGTCGGAAGCACTGAGTTACCTATTAACTTAACTCAGGGTAATAATAAGCGCGATGAAGATCCTAAATTTATAGATAATCAACGTATTATTTTTAAACAAAATGGCGATTTAAAAATCGTCAAAATGACTGATCGTACGATAACTTCTGTCACGCAAAATGGTTGGGACATAGAAGAGTCGATGCCTTATCCAATGGTGAATACTACTCAAATCTTATATGCGAAAGGTGCGGGAAATAATTCTCGAATTTTCAGTATTGATCAGTCGGGTGCCTATGATACACAGCTGACTAATATCGCTTCATATTATCCAATATGGTGGCAAGGAAGTCGCTTCTTATATGTACGCTGGTACAGTCCAACAAATGCTCATGATCAGGTCTATATTTATGATATGGCGAATAAACAAACCACACGTTTGCCATTTAACAGCACTAATTATGATACTTCCGACCCCGCTCCTTTAGATCAGCGTTACATGGTAGTGTCTCTTGCAGGACAAACAGGAAGTCGAGGTGGTTATGATTTATATATCGCTGACAGTCTATCAAGCAATGTTTGGCCTTTACCGATCAATACCAATTTAAATGAATTAGGGGCTTTTTATACGCCTTATTAACGAATAAAAAAGCCGATTAAGAAATCGGCTTTTTTATTTTAGAAAATGGATTAATCAAAAGAAGCTTCCATCTCTTCCAATTCCATCATGAGTTCTAATAGCTGCTCTTCATATTGTTCAAGTTTAGCTTTTAGCTCTGTCTGTTCATTCATAAGTTTGAGCAAATCATCCTTACGTGCAGCGTCATATAAAGAAGTATCTGCCAAGGATTCTTCAATTTTGGCAAGCTGCGGTTGTAGCTTTTCAATTTGAGACTCAACTTTTTCAATATTTTTACGAATAGGTCGAGTCTGTTCACGACGACGAGCCGCTTCTTTACGCTGCGCTTCTTTATCAACTTTAACAGGCGCAGGAGCGGCAGAGGATGAGTTATTCTGTGCTATAGCAGTCTGAGCATTAATTTGTTGCTGGCGTGCTTCACGTAGCCATTTAGCATAATCCTGTAAATCACCTTCGAATTCAGTACATTTACCGCCGTGTACTAAAAGAAGCTCGTCACAAACGCTTGCAATGAGTTGGCGTTCATGGGAAACCAGGACGACAGCTCCTTCGAAATCTTGTAATGCCATGCTCAGCGCATGACGCATATCAAGATCTAAATGGTTTGTCGGTTCATCGAGAATTAAAACATTTGGACGCTGCCATACAATGAGTGCTAGGGCTAAACGAGCGCGTTCTCCACCAGAAAAGCTTTCACATGGCGTATCCATGCGTTCACCACTAAAGCCAAAACTACCTAAGAACGAACGTAGAGTGGCTTCACTAATTTGTTTATCTGCTATACGGGCAAGCTGTAGCATTGGACTAGCATTGCCATCTAAAGCATCCATTTGGTGCTGTGCAAAGTAACCAATGTTAAGCAGCTCGGAAGCTTTACGTTCGCCTGCCAAGAGTGGTAAATCACCAACCAAACTTTTAATTAGTGTTGACTTACCTGCGCCGTTCATCCCAAGCAAACCAATACGTGAGTTTGGTGTAATTTGTAATCTGATTTTTGCAGCTATTTGCTTATCACCATAACCAATGCTGGCATTGTCTAAAGTCAGCAAAGGAGAGCTCATTTTGGTCGGTTCACGGAAACTAAAAGTAAACGGCGTATCAATGTGAGCTGGTGCAAGTTGCTGCATGCGTTCAAGTTGTTTAATACGACTTTGTGCCTGACGAGCTTTAGTCGCTTTTGCTTTAAAACGGTCAATAAACTTTTGTAGATGAGCACGTGTTTCTTGTTGCTTCTCAAAAGCTTGTTGCTGCTGGGCAAGACGTTCACTACGTGTGGTTTCAAATGTAGAGTAGTTTCCGGTGTAAAGCGTGAGTTCTTGATTTTCGATGTGAAGAATATGATCTGTAATCGCATCTAAAAAGTCACGGTCATGCGAAATTAAGATGAGAGTACCTTCATAGGCTTTAAGCCAATCTTCTAACCACAAAATTGCATCCAAGTCTAAGTGGTTGGTTGGTTCGTCTAGTAATAGTAAATCTGAACGACTCATCAATGTACGCGCTAAATTTAAACGCATACGCCATCCACCTGAGAAACTCTCAACGTTTAAACGTAACTGATTTTCTAGAAAACCAAGACCCGCCATGAGCTGAGCAGCTTTAGATGGAGCTGAATAACCATGAATTTCATCAAAGCGGCCATGCAATTTAGCCAGTTCAAAATCAGTCAGTTGATCGGGTTGAGCAAGCTTATTTTGAATATCCCAAAACTCTTCATCACCTGAAAGAACAAAATCAATTGCAGGCATATCTAGGGCTTTTACTTCTTGCGCCATATGCGCCACGGTCCAGCCTGTCGGACGAGTAAGTGAACCTTCATCGGCCCCTAAACTGCCAAGTAATGCAGCAAATAAGGTCGATTTACCTGCACCATTTACCCCAGTTAGACCAATCTTCCAACCTGGGTGTAATTGCATAGACGCTTTTTGAAATAGAACACGTCCACCGCGGCGTAAAGAAACTTGGTCAAATTGAATCATCTTATTGTATCGAGGTGAGTTAGGGATGCTGTATTTTAAAGAGAACTGCCGATGAAAACAAAACATTCCGGATTTTAGTGAGTAGCTGTTAATAATTGCATGTATCAAGATAGCCTAAATTTCGCTATTCATCCGAAATTTCCAAAATATTGAACAAGATAGAACATATTTAAAAAAAATGTGGCTAAAATAAAAACAGTTTAAAGTTTGGTTGATGAATGAGCTACTAATAAAACTAGACTAAGGAAAGTCAAATGAAAAAAAGATTGGGGATAATTAGTGCAGTATTTTGCTGTGCTATGGGAACAGCACATGCAGGACAAAATGTCTGTGTGTTTGATTTATTAGGAAAGTCAGGTGAATCCTATAAAATGATGGAAGAGTGGGCGCTTGCGGCGAAAGAGTGGCAAGCAGATATCACTTTAATTCCATTTCAAGATGAAGGTTTGGTTGACCGTAGATTACGTGAGGGTAAATGTGATGCCGCATATATGACCTCCATGCGGGCGCGAAATTACAATAAATTTGCAGGTTCGATTGATGCGATTGGCGGGGTAAGCAGTAATGCAATTGCCCAAAAAGCAATCAGTTATGTTTTAGATAAACGTAATAAACATCGCATGGTGACAGCACAAAATGGAACCAATTACGAAGTTGTTGGCATTGTCCAGATTGGATTAGCTTATTTATTTGTGAAGGATAAAAACCTCAATTCAATTGAAAAAGTACGTGGAACTAAGTTTGCTATTTTGCAATATGACGCAGCGCAGAAAATTATGGTGGAAAGTGTAGGTGCCCAGCCTATTCCTTCAGAAATTACCGATTTTGTGAAAAAGTTTAATAGTGGACAAGTCGATACAATTGCTGCGCCAGCTTATGCTTATAAACCTTTAGAGATTGGTAAAGGCGTTGGAGTGAAAGGGGCAATGTTTACTTTCCCCGTAGTTAACGTTACGGGAGATTTAGTTGCTCGAAGTGATAAGTTTCCCACAGATTTCGGTATAAAGTCGCGTGCTTGGTTTATACAACAATTACCCCAGAATTTTGCCATGATAAAACGGCTAGAAATGGGCGTACCCTCAAAAATAAAAATGAATTTTTCAGCAGAAGATAAAACCAAGTATCAAAAAATTTTACGCGAAGGCCGCCTCAGCTTAACAAAACAAGGTGTATATGATGCAACTATGATGAGTGTGCTTAAGCGTGCTCGCTGTACAGTTGAACGGACAAATTTTGAATGTACGCTCAATGGGGAGTAGTTTATTTTTTAAACACAAAAACGCTACATATATTTCAAACCTGAATATGGGTATGAAAATTGTGAATATAAAAAGTAACTTATGGAAACTTAGTCATTTTTGCCCCTAATAAATAATTTAAATTGAACAAACAATGGTTCAATGAGATAAAAATATTTGAGTAAAAGCTCTATTTTTTTCTAAAAAACATGATTAATATCTGTGTTTGAAAGGAAACTTCAAACAAAAAATCTGTTCCGTGGAAGGATGAAGAAAATGAAAAAAATCGTACTTGCTATGGCTGCCGCTTCTGTTGTTGGTTTTTCTGCTTCAGCGCAAGCAGCGAGTACCGTATGTGTATTCGACCTCTTAGGAAAAGCAGGCGACTCATATAAAATGATGGAAGAATGGGCTCTTGCTGCAAAAGGCTGGGGTACTGAAATTAACTTAGTTCCTCGTCAGGACGAGGCTGTTGCTGATAATGATTTTAAAGCGGGTAAATGTGATGCTGTAGCAATGACAGCAATGCGTGCACGCCAATATAATAAATTTGCAGGATCTATCGACTCACTCGGTGGTGTTCCAAACAACCAAATCGCTCAACGTGCAATTACTTATGTATTAGATGCGCGTAATGCAGCAAAAATGACCACAAATATGGGTGGTAAAAAATACGAAGTTGCTGGTATTTCTCCGCTAGGTTCAGCATTCATCTTCGTACGTGATAAAAACATCAACTCTGTTGAAAAAGCTGCGGGTAAAAAATTCGCTGTATTGGGTTATGACGATGCACAAAAAATTATGGTGCAACGCGTAGGTGCTCAAGCAGTTCTTTCTGATATCTCAAACTTTGCTGCTAAATTTAACAATGGTCAGGTAGATATGGTAGGTGCGCCTGCTTATGCTTACAAACCATTAGAATTAAATAAAGGTTTAGGCGCAAACGGTGTAATGTGGAACTTCCCTGTATTACACGTTACAGCAGATCTAGTATTACGTTCTGATAAATTCCCAGCTGGTTTTGGTCAAAAATCTCGTGACTGGTTTGTTAAACAGTTACCGAAGAGCTTTGCAATGATCAACCGTTTAGAAGCACAAATTCCTGGCAAATACAAAATGAACTTAAGTGCTGAAGACAAACTTAAGTATCAAAAAATGTTGCGTGATGGCCGTATGGACTTAACTAAACGCGGTGTTTACGATGCAGGAATGATGTCTGTATTGAAAAAAGCACGTTGTTCTGTAGACAAGGCTAACTTTGAATGTTCAATGTCTGGTGAATAATCCTAATTTTTTTCAGAAAGCCTAGACTGAGTTCTAGGCTTTTTGTTTTCTATGTCCCGTCAATTCTGCCATTGTTGTTGGTTAGAAAGACGTTAAGCTAAATTTAGATAAAAACTTCATAAGGAAGCATGAAGGGTATAAAAATGGATCAAGGACTTGAGTGATTAAAATAATTGCTAATAGATAGATCAATCGCTATCTATTTTTCATGGAAATAAAATCATAAAAGTAAAGAGGGTCTATACAAATATTCCAACATGATTTTTATATGAGGCATATCCGATTCATACCTTATTGGTGTGAAATTTCTTGGTATCGAAAAACAAAAACTCCACAAGGAAAGGAAAAAGAATATGCAATTTTCCAAAACGCTATTACTTGCGATGGGACTTACCACAGTTTCTTTTGCAGCTCAGGCTAAACAAACAGTATGTGTTTTTGACTTTGTTGGTAAAAATGGCGATGTCTATGCACTGATGAAGGATTATCAACTTGCCGCTAAAAACTGGGGCGCTGATATCGAACTTAAAGTAAACCAGAATGAAGCCGTGATTGCTGAAGATTTTAAAGCGGGTAAGTGTGATGGTATCAGTGTATCAGGGATGCGTGGCCGCCAATTTAACTCATTTACTGGGTCATTAGACGCAATAGGGGCCATTCCTGACCTCAAGCTTGCTGTAAAAGTGATGCAAGGTTTAGCAAGTCCGACTTTTAGTAAATATATGGTTAATGGACGCTATGAGGTTGTTGGTGTTATCCCGGTTGGTGATGCTTATCTTTTGGTAAATGATCGCAGCATCAATACAGTAGCGAAAGCTGCAGGTAAGAAAATTGCTGTTCTTGACTATGATGAAGCACAAAAAATTATGGTTCAGCAGGTTGGGGCACAGGCTGTGAGTGCTGACGTAACAAATTTCGGTGCGAAATTTAATAACCATCAAGTTGATATTATTGGTGCGCCAGCAGCAGCATTTAAACCTTTGGAACTACAAAAAGGTTTAGGAACTAAAGGTGCAATTGTAAACTATCCGATCTTACAGGTCACAGGAAATATCATTATCCGTCCTGACAAGTTCCCGGCCGGTTTTGGCCAGAAATCTAGAGAATGGGTTTCAGGTCAGCTACCACGTGCTTTTACGATCTTGGGTAAAATGAAAGCTGATATTCCACAAAAATACTGGATGGAGGTTCCGGCTGCTGATAAACCGGGCTACCAAAAGCTCATGCGTGAGTCTCGAATTAACCTTACACAACGTGGTGTATACGATAAACGCATGATGAAACTACTATGGCAATTCCGTTGTAAGCAAGATGCGAAAAACTTCGAATGTGGCTTACAAGACGAGAATTACAAATAATCTTGATAAAAATACTCAAGATTCGCTTTAAACTTCGAAGACAGACCCTATATTGATTATGCTATACTCAATATAGGGTCTTTTTTATTTTGAAAGGCACAGCAAAATCCGAGGAACAATCATCATGAATGCCCAAGCTCTAGTTTTGACAGATAATGCTGCCAATAAGGTACGCCAACTCCGTGATAGTGAAGGGAATGACGATCTCATGTTACGTGTATATGTAACGGGAGGCGGGTGTTCAGGGTTTTCGTATGGCTTCAATTTTGCTGAAAGCGTAAATGAAGATGATGCAGAATTCGTAAATGGCGATGTGAAAATGCTGGTTGACTCATTAAGCTACCAATACCTCATTGGTTCAGTAGTTGACTACGTAGAGGGCCTAGAGGGTTCGCGTTTTATCGTACAAAACCCGAATGCAACAACAACATGTGGTTGTGGTTCTTCATTCTCGATTTAACAGAATTTTAAAATTTAAAAAACCTCTCCATGACGAGAGGTTTTTTTATTGAGCAAATTATTATTTTTCACGGACAGATTCTAAAAAAAATTGCACGAGTTCAGGTGCATTCTGATAGGGAATCCAATGCGACGCATCCATAAAAACTGCGTCATAACTATTTTTAAAATAACGTGAGTTTAGCTCGGCACTTTTTTCTGTAATGGCAATATCATGTTTACCCCAAATAAAAAGAGTGGGGACGTCTATGGCTTTAAATGGGTTTTGGGGTTTGTCCCAAAAAAAGCCACGATACCAATTCAACGCCGTCGTTAATCTATTTTCCTTTATAAACTCAGCCTCGAATATTTCAATTTGCTGCTTAGTCATGCCAGATGATTTAAGAAATGTACGGCCCAATTTAGGTAACTTTTTAAATAAAAGCTCGGGCAGAATCGGTAGCTGAAAAATTGCAAAATAATAAGATTTAAAAATTTGTCTACTGCTTAAACAAGCTTTTAAAAAAGCGGCTTGATGGGGGACAGAAACTAAGGTGAGATGTTGAATATATTGTGGATACTTCATCGCAACGCCCGAAGCGATTGCTGAACCCCAGTCATGCCCCATTAAATAAACTGGCTGACCCAACTGCTTAATTAAACTGGCCACATCTTCTACAAGTTCACTTAGTGAATATTGAAATCGGCTTTGAGGCCTAGCGTTTAAACTATAACCGCGTTGATGGATCGCAAGCGTTCTAAATTGATGCTGATGCAATAACTCAGAGGTTCGCTCCCAACTATAGGCAGTTTCTGGAAAACCATGTAATAAAACAACGATTGGACCATCTATAGGGCCTGAATCAATTACATCGAATGTCCAAGCTTCATGTTTATATTGATGAATACGTTTGGTCAGATCCATAAAAACATGCCTTAAATTATTTTTGTTGGCATTTATCATGAGTTTTTATGCTCATTTAAATAACAGCATTTCGGGTCAGTAAATGTGCTATGAGGTCGAATCTGACCAATCAAATCGATAAATAGCTTTATACCGCCGTGATCGTACCTAGAATTCTGAAATCCGAAGCACCTGTTACCGCTGGCAAATTACCACTTAAACCCTCTACAAAGCGCATTGCTAACCATGCAAATGCTGTAGCCTCGACCCAAGTAGGGGAAAGTCCCAAAACATCTGTAGGTTGAACAGACCAATTGTGCTTACGAAGACGCCAGCGTAATTGTTCTAATAAATAAGAGTTATAAGCACCGCCACCACAAACATATACTTCGCCTGTTTCCATTTCAGATCGATAAATTGCTTTTTGAATAGCACGCACAGTAAGTTTTAATAAGGTTGCTTGGATGTTTTCAGGTGTATCTTCTAACTCATCATAAGTTAAATCATTTCGCCAATCGATTAACTGGTCATCCAACCAGTCAATATTAAAGTCTTCACGTCCTGTGCTCTTAGGTGGTTCTTTAGAAAAATACTCATGAGCATAAAGGCGGTCGAGTAAAGAGCGAATAGGGTGTCCATAAGCAGCCCAGTCGCCATTTTCATCATATGGATGGCCTGTATGGCGATGGCACCATGCATCCATCAAAATATTTGCAGGACCTGTATCAAAACCAAATACGCCGTCACTGTTATTGGCAGGCAGCATACTCACATTGGCAATCCCACCTAAATTCAGAATCACACGATGAATACTTGGATGTTGAAATAATGCTTGATGGAAAGCTGGAACTAGTGGCGCGCCTTGGCCCCCCGCTGCCATATCTCTACGACGAAAATCTGAAACGACCGGAATTTGAGTAATTTCAGTAATAATATTTGGATCACCAATTTGTAGCGTAAAGCCATGTTCTGGACGATGACGAATAGTTTGTCCATGTGAACCAATTGCTTTTATTTGGCTACGGTCTAATTGGTGCTTTTCAATGAGAGTATTAATCCCATCGCCAATCATTTTGGCTAGAGCAACATCAGCTTTACCCATGCGGTCAATTTCATTGTCATCGGGTAAAGTTAATGCCATAAGCTCATCACGTAACTCGGGTTCGAATGGAACTGTAAGTGTGGCATGAAGCTGTAGTGGCTCAAATGAAGCCGCAACAATATCCACACCATCCATACTAGTGCCAGTCATTACGCCGATATAGATTGCGCTCATATGCAACTTCCCCTGCAAGACGCTGAAAAAATGTTAGTATATCGCACAAATTGAATAACTGATGTGTTTAGGTTTTGTGATGTCAAATTTCTTGCCCGCCGAAGAACAGCTTGCCCTCATCCAACGAGGCACGCACGAAATTATTTCAGAAGAAGATTTACTGAAAAAGCTTAAAGAGAATCGCCCTCTTAAAATTAAAGCTGGTTTTGACCCTACAGCACCAGATTTACATTTAGGCCATACGGTTCTTATTAACAAACTAAAAACTTTCCAAGATTTGGGCCATGAAGTTACCTTCTTGATCGGTGACTATACAGCGATGATCGGTGACCCAACTGGTAAAAGCGCAACTCGTCCGCCGTTGTCACGTGAACAGGTAGAAGCTAACGCTAAAACTTATCAAGAACAAGTTTTCAAAATATTAGACCCAAATAAAACAAAAGTACGTTTTAACTCAGAATGGTTTAATCAAAAGTCTGCTGCTGACCTTATCCAATTGGCAAGCCAGCAAACCGTATCTCGCATGTTAGAGCGTGATGACTTTACAAAGCGTTATAGCAACCATCAGCCGATTGCAATTCATGAGTTTTTATATCCCTTAGTTCAAGGCTATGACTCAATTGCGCTTGAAGCTGACGTTGAGTTAGGCGGTACAGACCAGACCTTTAACTTACTTATGGGCCGTACTTTACAAAGTCGTTATGGCCAAGAATCTCAAGTGTGTATCACTGTGCCGATTCTAGAAGGTCTAGATGGCGTAAATAAAATGTCTAAATCTTTAGGTAACTATATTGGTGTATTTGATACACCAGGGGCAATGTACCAAAAAGTTTTATCAATGCCAGACTCTTTAATCGAACGCTATTTCGATTTATTAAGTTTCAAATCTCTTGATGAGATCAAAGCTTTATTAGATGAAATTGCTGCTGGTCGTAATCCGCAGGAAGTAAAACGTATTCTTGCACTTGAGCTCGTTGAACGCTTCCATGATGCAGAAGCTGCTGCTAATGCCCATAAGAGTGCGGGTAACCGTATTACAGAAGGTGAAGTACCTGAAGATACACCGGAAGTAACTATTTCACGTGGTGAATTTGGTGGAGAAATCTTTATTGCTACCATTCTACGTGTAGCAGGCCTAAATCCGAATGCAGCTTCGGCTAAAGATGCAGTAGCTCGTGGCGCAGTTAAAGTTGACTGGAATGCGGTTGATGCAAGCTTCTCTGTAAAAGAAAATGGCAGCTTTATTATTCAATCGGGTAAGAAAGCAATTGCACGTGTAATTTTCACTGATTAATAAGAAAGTTATATAGTGATAAAAGCAGGAGTAATCCTGCTTTTTTTATTTTAGAGTTACCAAAGTAATTAAGCGTTCCACGTGGAACCATCTAGATATAATTAATAATAAAAGAAGTATATTAAAAAATAAGAAGAAATATAAAGTGGGGTAGAGTATTTACTCTATTATTTCTTTGGAATCTTTGGAATCTTTGGAATCTTTGGAATCTTTGGAATCTTTGGAATCTTTGGAATCTTTGGAATCTTTGGAATCTTTGGAATCTTTGGAATCTTTGGAATCTTTGGAATCTTTGGAATCTTTGGAATCTTTGGAATCTTTGGAATCTTTGGAATC
>NZ_JAHPTU010000018.1:0-52287 GCF_025514355.1 Acinetobacter sp. WU_MDCI_Abxe161 | reverse complement strand
CAACCCATTGCAGATTTTAAGACTGGTCAATGGTGAGATGACCAAAGCAGCGATCTAAAAATGAAAAAGAGACCACTCGTTGGTCTCTTTTTTACTTCTACATTTAAGGTTTTGTAGGGAGCAAATTCCCCAAATTAATCTAGTTTATAATTGATATTTTTTAAAAATAAATCGACCGCATATTCCACCCAAACACTAATTTCATCGGCTGATATTAAATACTCAGGATGAGTCAAACACTTTAGATGGGCATCACTTCTTAACAGTGATAAAAATATATTTGCTGCAACTTCGGAAGAAGAAGTTAATTTAATTTCTCCTTGTTTCACAGACTTTTCAAGATAGCCCGCAATAATATTCGCCAGTCGTTGTGGACCCACTTCAAAGAATTTTTCAGATAACTCGGGAAATCTAACCGCTTCTGCAATACAAACTCTAAAAAAAGCCAATCCTGAATGTGACAATATAAAACAAAGATAAGTTTTTCCAATCTCGGTTAAAGCTGAGCGTAAGTTTTTAGCTTGTGTCTCGACTAAAATAATTTGCTCTTGCATGTTGGTACATTGACGTTCAATGACGGCAGCAAACATCGCTTCTTTATTTTTAAAACAACCATACATGGTTGCTTTGGAAACCCCTGCTTCCTTTTGAATCATGTCTGTGGTTGTACCACTAAAACCGTGAATCAAAAAAAACTTTGTTGCTGCATCAAGAATTTTTTGATCTTTCTCATTCGTTTTAGTGCAATCAGACATACGAACCTACAAACATATTTAGCAATTTCATTCTTAGTGTAACTCATCGGAAAGTTCAAAATCGAGAATTGACGTAAATTTAATAAGATAGTACAGTACCGATCGGTACAGTTGAGTTCAATAACTGCTATTGCAGTAAGCTCATTTTAAAATTTAAGGTAAAAGATGAATATACGACCACTCATCGGTTTGGCAGGTGCAATATTCGCAGCAATGACTGTTGAATTTAACAACCGAATCACCAGCATTACCTTGGTCGATATTCGTGGCGCGATGGGAATTAGTGTCGACTCTGGTTATTGGGTCAGCAGTATTTACGCAAGTGCCATGATTATTGGCATGATCCTATCTACCAGTTGGGCCGTTATTTTTTCTATGCGCAGAGTTCTTCTTTTTGCGATAGGACTTTGCCTCTTCTCTAGCGTTTTAATTCCTTTTAGCCTTAACATCGAAATATTTTATATATTGCGTGGCCTGCAAGGGCTCTCTAATGGTTTAACCATTCCTTTACTCATGGCCTGTGCACTTAGATTTTTAGGACCTGACATTCGGCTATGGGGCCTCGCTTGCTATGCGTTAACTGCGACTTTTTTTCCGAACTTAAGTGCCGCGCTCTCTGCCTTTTATTTAGATGTGATTGGCTGGAAAATGATATTTTTCCAAACCATTCCCTTTTGTGCGCTGAGCGCTGCTCTGGTTTATTTTGGTATTCCACAAGACCCATTAAATTATTCAAGAATAAAAACTTACGATTGGACTGGCGCCATTTTAGCGATTATTAGCTTAGCGAGCCTGAGCACCATGTTATTGCATGGCAATCATTTAGACTGGTTCCATTCTCAATTAATTTGTGTATTGGCCTTAATTAGTGCAATTACTTTACCTTGGTTTTTTATACATGAATGGCGTTATCCGTCACCCTTAATTAAGCCGCAAATGCTCGAAATACGAAATTTTGCATATGCTGTTTTCGCTCTCTTTTGCTTTGTCATTATTGGTATGTCCACCAGCACATTGCCACTAAATTACCTGAGTGCTGTGCATGGCTATAAACCGACCCAGACCATGTGGATTGGCTTACAAATTGCGGCATTGCAATTTATCTATATTCCTATTGTTGTGAAGCTTTTAAATCAAGCTTGGGTGGATAGTCGCTATGTACACGGTTTTGGTTTACTTCTGGTCATCGCTGGTTGCCTAGGTGCAAGTCAACTTGATACCACATGGAATCAAGACCAATTTTATTTTTGGCATGCAATCTCATGTTTGGGGCAAACCTGTGTAGTGCTCTCGCTCTTAATGATGGGTACAAACAGTGTTCACCCCACCATGGCAATTTATGCATCACCGATGATTAACACTCCGCGTGCGATTAGCGGTGTACTGGGTGTTTGTATTTTAGACTGGATCAATCGAGTACGCGGTGAATACCATTCAACACGGCTGATTGAAAATACCGCCCAACATGTTTTCCAAAATATTCAAGGTCCTGTTATTAATCCACTTACTCCACCAGTGCTCACTGCAAATGGCGCAGATCGTGTTTCAGGTGGTTTATCTGCTCTAAATTCTGCGATTCAAGCGCAACAATCTGTTTTAGTCATTAGCGATCAATATCTTATCTTAGCTGGTCTTACCGCTATTTTATTCATTGTAATGTTGATTTTGCCAGTTCGAACTTATCCGCCACGTATTGCTCTCATTAAGTTAATGAATAGTCATAACTCAGGAAAATCTTTATGAGTACTCTCGAAGCCCAAGATACCACTAACATCGAACCACCCAAGTTAACAAAGGTGCAACATCTCAAAAAGCATTGGGTTATGGTTATTGCATTCATTATTGTCTTAGCATCTATTTTATGGGTTTTAAAACTTATATTTTTACCCTCTTCAGTTGTTAAAACTGACGATGCACGGGTAGATGTCGAGTACTCAACCATTGCCCCTAAAGTATCTGGCAATATTGAAGAGATTTATATTAAAGATCATCAGACCGTAAAAAAAGGCCAACTTTTAGCGCGAATTGATGCACGTGATTATCAAGCTGCTTTGGCAGAAGCTGAATCTAATTATGCAAAAGCACAAGCAGATCTGAATGAAGCAATGCTGGCGGTAGAAAGACAACCGACAGTTATTAGAGAAACTGAAGCACAGCTTAGAAAAGTAGAAGCCGGAATTAAACTTACCAAAGACAACACGGCGCGTTATGAGCAATTGCAGGCACTTGGTGCTGAATCTAGATTGATTACGCAACAGTCAAAAACCACATTGACTGAACAATATGCTGACTTAGATAGCAGTAAAGAAAAAGTGATCGATGCACAGTATCAGCTCAACCAATATAAGATTCAGGTGCAAGCCAAACAAGCTGCTTTGAAACAAGCTCAAGCAGCACTTGATAAAGCAAAACTGAATCTGAGCTATACAGAAGTTCGTGCCCCTATTGATGGCATGATTGGTCAAAAATCTGCAAACGTGGGTAACTTTGTAGGTGCTGGGAATCCTTTAATGGTAATTGTGCCTTTAGACCAAGTCTATGTAGAAGCAAACTTCCGTGAAATTGAGTTAAAACAAATTAAAATCGGACAACCTGTTACTGTCTATGTAGATGCTTATAACGTTGAATTAAAAGGTGTGGTAGATAGTTTTTCACCATCGACTGGTGCATTTTTCTCTCCAATCTCTGCAACCAATGCGACTGGTAATTTTACCAAGATTGTTCAGCGTCTTCCTTTACGAATTAAGCTTATTGAAAATCAAAAAGACGTTAAATTATTGCGTCCCGGCTTATCCGTTTTAGTATCTATTGATACGACTCAGAAATAGATCGTTTAAATCTTGGGACATGCGAGAAAAAGAGACCATTTACGGTCTCTTTTTTAATTTAATCTAGATTCATGGCAACCGCTCTGGTTGCTTTACGCTTTCGCGTGACGAACAACCCACAAACAATCACAAGCGAAGTTACCCCTAAAGATAAAGTAGTTTCATAACTGTATGCTGGCGAGAAGAACATATAAGCCAATACACTTAGAATAATAATAATCACAAACCAAGTGAGCCATGGAAATAGCCACATTTTAAATGGAATTTCTGCTCCTGCAGCTTCCAGTTTATGTCGTAAACGCAGTTGAGAGAATGCAATGACTAAATACACAAGCAAAGCAATTGACCCTGTACTTGAGAGCAATAACCCAAATACTTTTCCCGGGAATACGTAATTGATAATACAACAAATCAAACCAATAAAAGTTGAAGAGAACACCGCAATTGCAGGTACGCCTGCATAATTGACTTTAGTTACTGCTTGAGGTGCTTCACTACGGGTACCCAAACGGAATAACATTCGAGATGATGTATAAATTGCGGCATTCATACAACTTGCCACAGCAATGAACACGACTGTATCAATGATGAGTTTAGTACCTGGTACGTTCAAGCTCATTAAAACGTATTGGAATGTTCCGTATTTTTGTAGGTCTGGCGAACGCCAATCAACAAGTGAAACGGCAATAAACATTGAGACCACAAAGAAAAGAATAATGCGGTACAACACGAGGTTCGTTGCCCGTCTAATTTTCTGTTTAGGGTTTGATGACTCTGCTGCTGCAATCGAGACAATTTCTACGCCAAAAAATGAGAATGCAGTAATTAAAATTGCCGATAAAATTCCTCCCATACCGTGTGGCATAAAACCGGCATTATTGTATAAATTGGCAACCCCACTTACATTTTTAGCTAATGGCCAAAAACCTGAAATTGCTAAAATACCAATAATAATGAAGCCAATAATGGCTACCACTTTGACTAAGGAAAACCAGAACTCAAACTCACCAAAACTTTTGGTACTAAAAAAATTAGCTAAGCTTAGAAATACAATAAAACAAAATGCGTAGATAGAAACAGAAACGTTCGGAAACCATGAATGTAAAATTTCAGCACCTGCAATAGCTTCTACCGGAATTGCGAGCACCCAAAACCACCAATATAACCAACCTATTGTGAAACCTGCCCACGGGCCAATTGCTTTACGGGCATAAGTAGAAAATGAACCAGTGTCCGGCTCTAAAACGGCCATTTCACCCAACATTCGCATCACCAGAAATACCATAATACTGGTAATTAAATAAGCGAGAATAACCGCTGGGCCTGCCTTGGCAATGGCAGAAGATGAACCGACAAATAAACCTGCGCCAATAACACCGCCAATACTAATCATTGTGATATGGCGATTTGAAAGTCCTTCGCCTAATTTTTTTGTTCTATCATTATTCATATTTCAATCCTTAAAAATATATCCATATAAAAATCTATTACATGTTTGAAAATCCTACGGTAATGAAAAAGGGAAAACTAATGTCTTCCCCTTATTGCAATAATTAATTTAGAGTTGGCATTGAAAATTGTTTTGCTTCACGGACTTGCGCAGATGGCCAGCGTTGCGTAATGGTTTTACGGCGTGTGTAAAAACGGACACCATCTGGACCATACGCATGTAAATCACCAAACAATGAACGTTTCCAACCACCAAAGCTATGGTAAGCAACAGGCACAGGTAAAGGAACATTAATACCCACCATACCGACTTGAATGTGACTGCTAAAATAGCGTGCTGCCTCACCGTCACGGGTATAAATGCAAGTACCGTTGCCATATTCATGGTCATTAATCAGTTGCATGGCTTCTTGCATAGTATTTACACGCATAACTTGCAGTACAGGTCCAAAAATCTCTTGTTGGTAACTGGTCATAGCTGGTGTGACTTGGTCAATTAAAGTAGGCCCAACAAAGAAACCTTTTTCGTAGCCTGCCGGTTTTGCATCACGGCCATCTACCACAATTTTTGCGCCTTGTTGTTCTGCACTTTGAATATAAGCCTGCACTTTGTCTTTATGTGCTTGGGTAATGAGTGGACCAAAGTCGTTGCTTGCATCTGCATAATTGCCGAACTTCAATTTTTTCATTTCTTGAGTCAGCTTATCAATCACGACATCGGCAACTTCATCTCCAATAGCAACCGCAACCGAAAGTGCCATACAACGCTCGCCTGAAGAACCAAACGCTGCGCCTAGCAATGAAGTTACTACGTTATCAATATCAGCATCCGGCATAATAATCGCGTGGTTTTTCGCACCGCCTAATGCTTGGCAACGTTTACCCGTTGAAGTTGCTGTACGGTAAATATATTCAGCAATTGGTGTTGACCCCACAAAGCTGACTGCCTGAATGCGCGGATGATGCAATAAGGCATCTACCGCTTCTTTATCCCCATTCACCACATTAAATACGCCGTCGGGTAAACCTGCCTGTTTTAATAGTTCTGCAAGGTATAAAACCACAGAAGGTGCTTTTTCAGAAGGTTTTAGAATAAAGCAGTTACCGCAGACTAAGGCCATTGGGAACATCCACAACGCCACCATGGCTGGGAAGTTAAATGGTGTAATACCAGCCACAACACCTAGTGGTTGGAACTCGCTCCATGAATCGATATCAGGGCCGACATTTTTTGAATATTCCCCTTTTAAAAGCTCTGGCGCGCCGCAAGCATATTCAACGTTTTCAATACCGCGTTGAAGTTCACCTTGAGCATCATGAGAAATTTTACCATGCTCTTGTCCAATCAAAGCACAAATCTTTTCGGCATTTTGTTCTAATAATTGTTTGAACTTAAACATGACACGTGCACGTTTAATGACCGGCGTATCTCGCCATGCAGGAAATGCTTGTTCGGCTGCCTGAACAGCTTCATTTACCGTCTGTGCATCTGCAATTTCGACTTCTTTACTAATTTCACCCGTCGCAGGATTGTAAACTGGCTGTCTTCTTGCCGTTTTAGATACAATTCTTCCTTGAATGAAATGCCCTAGCACTTTTTTGGCTTGTTCGCTATGCGTACTATTTTCAGTTGAAACTTCGTCATAGCTAAAATTTTCTAGGCCATTTGTCATTGTTGTTACTCCTTACTACAATTGGTTTTCATATCAAACTGTATTTTTGATTTGGTTTTTAAAGAGCATCTATAGAACCTACCGATGCTCATAAATGGTCTATAAGCCTTAATTCACTTGGTGCAGTGCATCGCCCACAGCATTCATTAAGCGGTCAATATCAGCCTCAGTGCTGTTAAACATTGGCCCGAACTGAAGGGTGTCGCCTCCAAAGCGAACATAGAACCCTTCTTTCCAGAGTTTCATACCGAGTTCGAAGCCTCGAATGGTGGCATCACCATCACGCGGAGCTAACTGTAGGGCACCAATCAAACCACAGTTACGAATATCTAAAATGTGCGGTGCGCCTTTTAAGCCATGTAGCATTTTTTCAAAACTTGGTGCCAACGCTGCAGATTGAGCGAATAGGTTTTTCTTTTCTAAAATTTCAAGCGCAGCTAAGGCGGCAGCACAAGCAACAGGATGTGCCGAATAGGTATAGCCGTGGGTAAATTCAATGGCATGTTCCGGTAAGTCTTGCTGCATAAAGGCAGAGTAAATTTCATGGCTTGCTACCACCCCACCTAAAGGAATGGCACCATTGGTTACTTGTTTCGCAAAGTTCAAAATATCAGGTGTAACCCCAAAATATTCTGCTGCGGTCCAAGTTCCTAAACGGCCAAAACCTGTAATTACCTCATCAAAAATTAACAAGATGTCATGCTGATCACAGATTTCTCTTAAACGCTGTAAATAGCCAGTTGGCGGTACAATACAACCTGCTGATCCGGAAATAGGTTCAATAATCACGGCGGCAATATTTGAAGCATCATGTAGTTCAATTAACTTAAGCATTTCATTGGCAAGCTCTACCCCACCTGTTTCTGCACAGCCTTTGGTAAAAGTTAAATTTGGCTGCAAGGTATGCGGCAAATGGTCTACATCCATAAGTTGACCAAACATTTTACGGTTGCCGCCAATCCCACCTAGACTTGTTCCCGCAACGTTTACGCCATGGTAGCCACGGGCACGACCAATCAATTTGGTTTTACTTGGTTTACCTTTAATACGCCAATACGCACGTGCCATTTTGATAGCGGTATCTGCCGACTCTGAACCTGAGTTGGTAAAGAAAACGTGTTGTAGTTTTTCAGGCATATGCTGAACAATTTTATCTGCCAGTTTAAAAGACAACGGATGGCCGAACTGAAAAGCTGGTGAGTAGTCGAGTTGACCTAACTGAGCACTTACCGCTTGCTGAATTTCAGGCAAGGTATGACCTGCACCACAAGTCCATAGCCCTGAGAGTGAATCGAATATTTCACGGCCGGAATCATCAATCAGGTACGATCCTTTTGCGCCCACAATCATGCGCGGGTCTTTAGCAAAGTTACGATTTGCAGAGAAAGGCATCCAGTGTGCCTGATAATTTATATGCATATTATTATTGGCTTGAATCGCTTCCGAAGTATGCTCAGAGCCGCTGAATTTATCCGTATCAAACATAACCATTCCTGTTTATTTTCAAATTATGGTTTGAGTGTACATAGCGTGATAAGTTTGATAAATTCAAATTATCTTGAGTTTAGATTTAAAAAAACAAAACTAAATGAAACCGAAAAAATTAAATCAAGTTACTGATTTTGATATAAAACTTCTTAAAATTTTTAAAACAGTTTGTGACTGTCATAGCTTTACATCTGCCGAAAGCATTCTTGGTATTAGCCGCTCTGCAATTAGTTTGCATATGAGTGATTTAGAAAATCGTTTGGGTATTCGGCTATGCCAACGTGGTCGCGCTGGCTTTGCCCTCACCGATGAAGGACGGGAAATTTTAGAATATATCGAAGTTCTCACTGCTTCTATCGAAGATTTTCGCTCTAAAGTTAATCAAATGCACAACCGCCTTAAGGGCGAGTTTAATATTGGGATTATTAATAACCTTGTAACGATGCCAAGAGGCTATATCACCAACACGTTGACACAACTCGCCGAAGAACATTCTGAAGTAATTATTAACATTAGTATGAGTACTCTGTCAGATATTGAGTGCCGTGTGCTCGATAACCGTTTGCATGCAGGCGTTATTCCCCTTGTTACGCCTTTGTCCGGTTTGGACTATTTTGATTTATATAGTGAAAGTTCGTTTTTATATTGCGGCAAAAACCATCCCTTGTTTGGCAAATGTAGCAAGATGGATTTAGATGAATTAAAAAAATGGCAAGCTGTACTCCCTAATTATGCGATTACATCGGAAGCGGCAAAGTTGCACCAGCTTTTAGACTGTAAAGCGACAGCAAGCGACCGTGAAGGAATTGCGTTTCTAATTTTAACAGGAAAATTCTTAGGTTTTTTACCCGACCACTATGCAAAGAAATGGGTTGAAGATGGTTTTATGCAAGCTGTTTCAAAGGAAAAAATGCATTACAGCACACCCATTTGCTTAATTACTCATAAAGGCAAAAACCACAATAATATTTTAAAAACTTTTATGGAGATGCTTGAGAAACGGATCGTTGGGAGTTAAAAAAAGAGACCATTAAATGGTCTCTTTTTTTAGTCTATTACTAAACAACTTAATAAATAAAGGTATTTGAAACTATTAAGTTCTCTAAGGTATCATGCTTATCAGTAAGCAAAATTAATTCTTGCGAATGATACGTAGATTGACTAGCCCCATCTCTATCAACTGAAATAATTAGCCCCGCCTCAGTATCTTTTACCGAAATATAATCTTGAAGATTTCCACTTTCATTTATAAGCAATTGAGACAAATCAATTTTATCATCCTCTACGAGATTAAAATCAGTCCACTCACTCTTAACATTTCCACCTAAATTATCTGTATTATCGAGAATATTAAAAACCACAGTATCTGCACCATCTCCGAGAATATAAGAGAAAGTTTGATTTGCTATGCTTGTCTCAATTACGTCATTACCAGTTGTACCCAGTACAGTTTTGGCAATATATTGCTCAATTTGTGCCTTATCCCAGACTGTTCCATCGTCAAATACAATAGATGATAATTGTCCCTCACCAAAATGAATGCTGGCAGTTGAATCATTGAACGTAATAACTCTATCCGCACTAGCCTGTTTTAAAATAATTTCATCAGCTGAAACTGATTTTAAATAAAGTATATTTTGTTCATTGTTATTATCTAGGATATGAACATAACTTAATGACCCTAGTAATGCTTTATCTACAATATAGGTATCATTACCAGCTTCGCCAATTAATCCTGTATATACATTCGCGGAATTGCCACCATAAATGAGTGTATCATTCCCTGAACCACCGTATAGATGATCAGAACCCGTATTCGATATTAATGTGTCATCGCCACTACTACCATACAGATAGTCATTCTGCACACCACCTTGGATCGTATCATTGCCTTCTAAACCATAAATTACGGAATAATTAGCATCTGCCTGTAAACGATCATCAGCCTCTGTACCCAATAATTTACCAATAATATTGGCTTCAATTTGTGCCTTATCCCAGACTGTTCCATCGTCAAATATAATAGATGATAATTGTCCCTCACCAAAATGAATGCTGGCAGTTGAATCATTGAACGTAATAACTCTATCCGCACTAGCCTGTTTTAAAATAATTTCATCAGCTGAAACTGATTTTAAATAAAGTATATTTTGTTCATTGTTATTATCTAGGATATGAACATAACTTAATGACCCTAGTAATGCTTTATCTACAATATAGGTATCATTACCAGTTTCACCAATTAATCCTGTATATACATTCGCGGAATTGCCACCATAAATGAGTGTATCATTCCCTGAACCACCGTATAAATGATCAGAACCCGTATTCGATATTAATGTGTCATCGCCACTACCACCATATAGATAGTCATTTCCTGTAGATCCTTTAATAATTTGAGTAAATGTAGGGTCTGTTGGCTTGTAAGTTCCTGATACAGTATTAATTATAGTAGTTAGTGGTTGAGAACTATTCCCAGCTTGATCTGTAGCAGTTACCCTATATTCTACATTTAACCAATCGAATTTTTCCTCAATATTTACGTGAACCCAAGCACCATTAATTTTTTGCTCAACAGCATAACTATCACTTGGCGCATTAAAAATAATTTTATCTGTACTCACATCATAATTAAACAAATTAGCCAATATAGGTGCCGTAGTATCGGGTGCATTTATATTAATTGAACTTTCATTACCTTTAGCATCCGCAGCAATTACTTTTAATACTTCACCATCTTCGTAAACTATATTCAAAATTACATTGTAATACCCAGATGCATCAGCTATTGCCGAACCGATTACATCACCTGCAGTATTTTTAACAATTATTGTGGCATTTGCTTCAGTTGTACCTTGTACTGATTGCCCTTCAGCCCATCCACCTTGAATAGTTGGTTGATGCAAAATTGGTGGCGTACTATCTGGTGCAATAACCTCTTTCGCTTCAGTTTTATTATCCGATTGATCTGCTGCCGTTACGCTTAAGCTTTCGCCATTTAAGTAAGCTTTATCAAGAGTAATAGAATAATTTCCTGCCTCATCTGCATTAGCTGTGCCTACAACTTTTGTTTCGTAATGGTCTACTTCTAAAATAGTTTTTGGCACTTCTTGCGTTACATTTACATTTATAACGGGGACCATTGAACTAGAATAATTTACTGTCAAAGTATAGGTTCCAGATGCTAATACTGAACCTTGTGCTAGATCAATACTGTAATTTCCGTTTCCAGCTTGAGAGATACTACCAGTTAGACTTGTATTTAAACTCGCACCAGAAAGAGTTGAGCTATAACTACCAGAAAGTGAATTAGTCGAAGAGCTCAAATTTAAAGAAACATGTGCATTTGTACCTGTAACTTCGAAAGAATATGTTTTCGATAAATAATTTGACTGTACTGTCTCATTCAAAACAGATTGGGTTTCTAAAACAGTTACTTCTTTATAAATAGCAGTTACTTGTTCTACTGTCACTCTTGCACCTACTTCGGTCACACCCGCAACCACTTTACCTGCAGCATCTATAATTGCAGTTAAACTTGATGGTGCCGTGGTATCCAGTGCATTAATGGTTTTCGGCGCTGTAGCATTACCAGATTGATCTGATGCTGTAGCACTTAAGCTTTCTCCATTTAAATATGCTTTATCTAGGGTAACTGAATATTTACCTGTGGAATCAGCAGTAGCTGTACCGATTATGGTTCCTGCAGTATTTTTAATTGTTACAACAGCATTCGCTTCGGTCACACCCGTAACCACTTTACCTGCTGTATCAATCGTTGCAGTTAAGCTTGAAGGTGCCGTGGTATCTGGTGCAACAATGGTTTTCGGCGCTGTAGCATTACCAGATTTGTCCGCAGCCATTGCACTTAAGCTTTCACCATTTACATAAGCCTTATCTAGGGTAATCGAGTATTTACCTGTGGCATCTGCAGTAGCTGTACCAACGACAGTTCCTACAGCATTCTTAACTGTTACAACAGCATTCGCTTCAGTTACACCTGCAACCACTTTACCTGCAGTATCAATCGTTGCAGTCAGACTTGAAGGTGCTGTAGTGTCTGGTGCAACTATTGTTTTTGGTGCGGTAGCATTACCAGATTTGTCCGCAGCCGTTGCACTTAAGCTTTCACCATTTACATAAGCCTTATCTAGCGTAATTGAGTATTTACCTGTGGCATCTGCAGTACCTGTACCAACGACAGTTCCTACAGCATTCTTAACTGTTACAACAGTATTCGCTTCGGTCACACCTGCAACCACTTTACCTGCTGTATCAATCGTTGCAGTTAAGCTTGAAGGTGCCGTGGTATCTGGTGCAACAATGGTTTTCGGCGCTGTAGCATTACCAGATTTGTCCGCAGCCATTGCACTTAAGCTTTCACCATTTACATAAGCCTTATCTAGGGTAATCGAGTATTTACCTGTGGCATCAGCTGTGCCTGTACCAACGACAGCTCCTACAGCATTCTTAACTGTTACAACAGCATTGGCTTCAGTTACACCTGCAACCACTTTACCTGCCGTATCAATCGTTGCAGTTAAGCTTGAAGGTGCAGTAGTGTCTGGTGCAACAATGGTTTTCGGCGCTGTGGCATTACCAGATTTGTCCGCAGCCGTTGCACTTAAGCTTTCACCATTTAAATATGCTTTATCTAGGGTAACTGAATATTTACCTGTGGCATCAGCAGTAGCTGTACCGATTATGGTTCCTACAGCATTCTTAACTGTTACAACAGCATTCGGTTCGGTCACACCCGCAACTACTTTACCGGCAGTATCAATCGTTGCAGTCAGACTTGATGGTGCCGTGGTATCTGGTGCAATAATTATTTTCGCGGCTGTAGCATTACCCGATTTGTCCACTGCAGTGGCACTTAAGCTTTCACCATTTAAATAAGCCTTATCTAGCGTAATTGAATATTTACCAGTGGCATCTGCTGTAGCTGTACCAACGCCAGTTCCTACAGCATTCTTAACTGTTACAACAGCATTTGCTTCAGTTACACCAGCAACAACTTTACCTGCGGTATCAATCGTTGCAGTCAGACTTGATGGTGCAGTTTTATCATCAGCCAAAATTGTTTGAATTGTTGATTTATTACCAGCTAAATCTTCGGCAGAAATAGTAAGTTTTTCACCATTTAAATAAGCTTTATCTAGTATGATTGTATATTTTCCATCATTATCAGACTTTGAAGTTCCAATAATTTTTCCATATGAATCTTTGACGGTGACAGTTGAATTAGCCTCTGTCAAACCTGTAATAGTTTTACCGTTAGAAGAAATAGCATGTACTAAATTAGGGGCTGTAATATCAGAAGCAACAATCTCTTGTTTCAAGGTACTATTGCCAGCAGCATCTTGAGCAGAAACTTTTAGTGTTTCACCATTAATATAGGCTTTATCCAAATTAATTAAGTATGCCCCATCTGCTCCAGCTTTGGCAGAACCGATTACTTTACCAACTGAGTTTTCAACTATAACAGTTGCTCCAGCTTCTGTTAAACCACTTACCGTTTTACCATCTTTAGACAATATTTTAGTTAAACTCGCTGGAGGAGTCTGATCAGAAGGTGTTGAAATATCACTGCTGCTACTTGATGCCGCTACCGCAATACCACCAAGTGCAATCGCAGCACCACCCCATAACATTGCTTGTGAATCCCATAAACTCTTTTCTTTTAGAACCTCTTCCTTTTCAGCTTCCTCATCAGCCTCAGAATTATTTTCTACTTGTTGCCTAGAAACTTGCTCCACAGGTTGAGTATTAGGAGCAACACTATATGATTCAGCTTGAATTACCTCACCACTCTTAAGAGTAATTTCAAAACCATTTCCCGTATCTTTTACGCTTTTAATATTACTTGCATCTAAAGTAATTTTTTGACCATTTTTAATAAAAGTAAGTATATTTTGCATTTTTGTAAAACACCTATTTATAACGCAAAAAATTTACCACAAAAAATAATAAAAACCATAAAAATTCATAATAATAATTTTATTATTTGATATATTTTCTATTAACTCTACAACTATATAGCATACGCTTTTGCTTAATTACTCACAAAGGCAAAAACCACAATATTATTTTAAAAACTTTTATGGAAATGCTTGAGAAGCGGGTGCTTAACAGCTAAAACGATCTGAATTTTATTATCAATTAACTTAAAGACAAAAAACTTCCCGAAGGAAGTTTTAAGAAAAACCTAGTCATGCATGCAATTATTTTAAGTTTTAGCAATTCCCTTTTTTTGCTTGTCCAGGAGGACAGAAACGGCCATGACTACCACCATCATGATAACCACCATCAATCAAGCGACCATCTGGATCGATCACAACGCTTCCTTCACGTGTATGAACAGCTCAAGCTGTTAAATTCAATCCACTTAATACAGTCAAAATCAATAAAATATTTTTCATAATTCACTCCCTTTTCTATTTAAAAATAGAATGGGCTGAAGCTTTTTACAACTAAGGATTTGTTATCAATACCTTATAAATACCAGCAAAGTATAGGCATTCAAGGAATAGCCGATGCTTGATTTATGGAGTAATGACTCGCTTCCTAACGTTAGTGAACCAACTTTTGAAGCTTAATGGGGAAATCTCTATTAAGCTGCATAAAAAATTAATTAATTGTTATTTCATAATGAAAATTATCGGCTAGACCATAAGACTCACGGTATTCGACTGCTACACCTTCAAGATTCTTTGCAATACGGCATACCTTAACTAAAGGGTCTTCAAGATTATTATTTAGATAGCTGTCTTTAATATTTTTCTCAAAAGTTAACCGTTCTGTCGCAGAAGAAACAAACTGACCGCAGTGCTGATAATAAAATGGATAAAGCAAGTTACCAAAATCAGCGATTGGAATTTCTTCCAGATTTTTAAATAAGCGTTCAGGCAGCCAGATTCTCTCGCTTAAAACAACGACTTCTTCATGTTTTCGGACACGCTCGATATAAAGTAACTTTTCAGTAAGCCCAAGTCCCAGCTCGGCATTTACTTCCGATATTGCATCACACACTTCTACTTTTTTGATTTGGCCTTGAGGCTGAATGAACTCGCCTTTTTTATTGCGTAATCTAAAAAAACGAATAAGCGAATTTTCAAAATTAGGTTGTTTTAGGAAAGTTCCTTTTCCTTGCTGTTTAACTAATAAGCCGTCTTCAACCAGTCCTTCAACCGCCTTTCTAACGGTTCCTACCGATACGCTATACATTTGCGCAAGTTCTTGTTCACTTGGAATAGGCTCTTCAACTGTCCATTTTGACTGAATCAGTAGTTTTTGAAGTTCCCAACGGACCTTTTCATATCTTGGCAATTTAAAATTTTTAAATGCAGTCTCATCAAGCATTTGTGTTAAACATTATGAAATCGATTTGACAATATTAGCATAGTTCTGTGTAATACAAAAAACCAAACATATACATGTTTAGATGTTTATATATTTATCAAGGAAGATAATATGACTGCATTGATGCTAATGGCTTTAGCCGTATCGATAGGTTTAGGTTATAAAACGAAAATTAATATCGGATTTTTTACGATAGCGTTTGCCTACCTGATTGGTTGCTTTGGCATGGGACTTAAACCGTCCGAAGTTATTGAATTATGGCCTGTCAAAATTTTCTTTATTATTTTATCTGTCACTCTGTTTTATAACTTTGCTTTGGCAAATGGCGCATTAGAAAAGCTTGCCAGCCATCTTTTATATAAGTGCCGTAAGTTTCCTCAGTTTTTACCTCTAGCAATTTTTTTCGCAGCAACCATTATTGCAGGCCTCGGCGCAGGTTTTTATACGGTGCTTGCTTTTATGGCACCGATTACCCTGCTGCTGTGTAAAAAAACCAATATGAATATGATTATTGGTGGGATGGCTGCAAATTACGGCGCTTTAGCGGGCGCAAATTTTATGACATCGCAGAGTGGCATTATTTTTCGAAGCTTAATGGAAAATACAGGCATTAGCTCACAAACAGCTTTTTCATATAGCAGTGGCATTTTTATTTTAACTTTAATTATTCCAATTGCAGTGTTGGGCATTTATACCCTCTGGAATAGAAAAAGTAATTCTATTGTGATTGAAGATCAAAAGCCTGAGCCATTCGACAAAAAACAGAAACAATCTATCTTCCTTATTATTTTAATGATGTCGATTGTTTTAGTTTTTCCAATCTTGCACCTTGTATTTCCAGATGTAAAAACCATCAGCTTTTTAAACTCCAAAATTGATATTGCCTTCCTTGCTATTACCTTCTCGCTCATTAGTTTACTTATGAAACTTGCTGATGAGAAAAAGGTCATCGCACTTGTGCCTTGGGGAACACTGATCATGATTTGCGGTGTTGGCATGCTCATCGCATTAGGTGTGAAACTTGGCATTATTACGACCCTATCTGAATGGTTAGCAAACAATGTTCCTGTGTGGGTCATTCCAGTATTGTTATGTCTGATCAGTGCCATTATGTCTGTATTTTCAAGCACTCTAGGCGTAGTTGCTCCTACCTTATTCCCAATTGTTCCAGCACTTGCACTTACATCTGGGCTAAATCCGCTAGTGCTGTTTATTTGTATTGTGGTTGGCGCTCAGTCTACGGCGATTTCACCTTTCTCGTCTGGCGGTAGTCTCATTATGGCTTCAGCGCCAGCAGATATCGACAAAACCAAATTCTTTAATCAACTGTTATTTAAAGCAATTCCTGTAGGAGTCATTGCTGCTTTAATCGCTATTTTCGCTTTAAAATTCGTAATGTGAGATGAAAATGAACTGTATAGATACACATGCACATGTTTTTTCGACTCAGGACCACAGTATCGAAACAGCACGGTACGCACCTGATTACGATGCAACTGTACAAAGCTTTGTCTCTCATCTTGATCAACACAATTTCACGCATGGCGTTTTAGTCCAACCCAGCTTTTTGGGTACAAATAACCAAACAATGTTAAATGCAATTCAGCAATACCCTGACCGTTTAAAAGGGATCGCCGTTGTTCAACATACGACGACTTTTGATGAGCTATTGCAACTTAAAGAACAAGGCATCGTCGGTATTCGCTTAAATCTATTCGGTCTTAACCCACCTTCGCTAAATATGCCTGAATGGCAAAAGTTTTTACGAAATGTGGAAAGTCTCAACTGGCAAGTTGAATTGCACGCTCCACCAAAATATCTGGTCCAGCTTTTACCACAACTGGGTGACTATAGTTTTAATGTCGTGATTGACCATTTTGGCCGGGTTGACCCAGTTAAAGGGATTGAAGATCCAGATTATCAGAAGTTTCTAAGCTTACTTAACGTAAAACAGCATTGGATTAAGGTGTCTGGTTTCTACCGTTTAGGTACTACGCCTAACAACATAAATATAGCCCAGAAGGCATATAACATTTTCAAAGAAAAAGGTTTTTTACAAAAACTCATTTGGGGAAGCGATTGGCCGCATACCCAACATGAATCTTCAATAACTTATGAGGACGCATTTAAAACTTTTAAACAGATTGTGTTTGATAAACACGAGCAATGTTTAATTTTAAATCAGAACCCGACCGAGCTGTTTGATTTCTCACGTACATAAGGAGTATGTATGAAAAATGATATATCTATATCGGAAGTAGAAAAGTCAACGATCCGTAAACTTTCTTTTCGTATTCTTCCCTTTCTCATTCTTTGTTATTTCATCGCTTATATTGATCGGGTGAATATTGGATTCGCCGCTTTAACCATGAACCAAGAAATTGGTTTAACTGCTACCGCGTTTGGCTTTGGTGCGACATTATTCTTTATTGCCTACGTTATATTTGAAATTCCCAGCAACATGGCAATGGAAAAGCTGGGGGCACGTATCTGGATTGCCAGAATCATGATTACTTGGGGAATTGTAGGTTGCTGTACAGCCTTTATTACCGGCCCCATTTCTTATTCAATTTCACGCTTTTTACTCGGCGCTGCCGAAGCTGGTTTTTTCCCAGGCGTATTACTATATTTAACGCTCTGGTTCCCTAAACGATATATGGCACGAATTGTTGCCGTATTTATGGTTGCCATTCCTTTATCTAACTTTATTGGTTCGCCTTTATCTGCTTTATTGTTAGGTTTACATGGTTTACTGGGTTTAAGTGGATGGCAAGTGCTTTTAATTCTTGAAGCATTACCGGCAATTCTTCTTGGTTTGTTGTGTCTCGTATGGCTACCTAACAATGCAAATAATGTTAAATGGTTAAGTAAAGAAGAAAAGGAATGGCTCTCAAACACCTTAACTTTTGAAAAAAACCAGTTGTTAAATTCTGAAAAACAAGACAGTGCTGAGCAGAAAAAGAGTAAGTTTAAGCTTCTTATTACCAATAAATATTTATGGTTCTTCGCAATTATTTATGCAGGAAGCTCAGCAACCAGCAATATTTTATCGTTATGGATGCCTCAAATTTTAAAAGCCTTCCATCTAACTGCCATGGAAACAGGACTCTTAAATATGATTCCTTTTGGCTTAGCTGCAGTGTTCATGATTGTTTGGGGCGTACATGCCGATAAAAGTGGCAATAAGAGCTTGAATACAGCGATTCCATTATTTGTAACCAGTTTTGGTTTACTCCTTACTATTTTTACATCGTCTTTAACCTTGAGTTTAGTTTTATTCTCTATCGTTTTGATGGGTAACTACGCAATCAAAGGGCCTTTCTGGGCGTTAGTTTCTGAACGCTTACCACCGACTCTGGTTGCTGTAGGCATTGCAGCGGTCAACACCATTGCACATATTGGTACGGGCCTCATGAACTCTATTATGGGCATTGTGAAAGATTATTCAGGTAGCTTCCCTATTTCTCTTTTACCGTTATGTATGCTGACATTTACAGGTGCCATGATCGCGCTGTATTTGGGAAGAAAACCATCGTTACCAAAAGCACAGAAGGTTCAAAATGTGATTTAAGCTTTAAGAGTTAGAAACGCACTAGCTCATATAGCGAAAAAGAGACCAGTTCACTGGTCTTTTTTTATTTATAACACCCATATTGAAAATCGCTCATTAAAAAACCCACCGAAGTGAGTCATTTATATTCTATATAATAGCTGTTGCCATCGGAACTATTGAAAACCATATTTAAAGTAGGATAAATAAATTCACCTTTTACCAAAATATATTCAACGGTAGCTCTCTGAACTTTAGATGAATGATTGATTTTATTAGTCTTTACTTCTGTATAGTTTGCCTGTGCTCTTATTTCTTTTCCTTGAAAATCAATAATTGTAATGTCTTTTAGCATTAAAATGCTCCAATTTAATCGGACATATTATGCGTAACGAAACTTTTATACTATCAATATTTTGTAGGCAATTAGATCGAATTAATTTTTAAAAATTTATGCATTCTGAGAAGAATGATCAACCTGATCTTAACAACAAATAATTTATTATTAACAATACCTTGGAAGTTAATTTTTACGACTCTGCTATTACTAAGAATAAATTAAAAAAGAGCACCTCAGTGCTCTCTCATCCTTATTGATTTTTATATAAGGCAAAATTTATGGCCCTATCATATGCCTGTTCCTGTAACTCCGTATATACATAGAAATGCTGTTCTGCCTTGGTAACAGGATTAATAAGTTTCATTGGTTCATAACTATGAGTATTTAAATCATTGGGATCAACATCAAAAGCTTCTAATTGCTGCTCTCTCCACTCTCCACTTAGTACACCACCTACACAAAGCCATTTCGTTGTATTGTCTGACATATCTAATCCTTATTTTTGGAGGTGTTCACATACCATATCACGCCGACCTTTAAGCCGTATTATTTTTTTCATGACAAAAATTGGTCACCTAATTTTGCGACTTCACTCTGTGGTTAATTCCCATGTTGTTCAGGGTCCTAAATGATTTAGCTCTATTTGAAGCTAAAAAATTAAATTAAAAAACCGCACCAGAGGCGGTTGCTGTAATATTTTCAGCAGTATATAGAAGTATGATGCACACACTTCCATATGCTTCTCATGAAGATATTTTTGTTTTTTTAAGGTAATCCTCAGATTTAAAATAATTTATTATCATTTCAACACTTTCTTCTTTTTGTGGGGTGGTTGGTACAGATTTAATATCTTTATTAAATTCAAAACCTTTTGGTATCATCTGAGATATAGGAGGAAGTTTTGGCTTTCCACCGATTGTTATTCTTTCAATAAAGCCTGCTAGCCACAAAATGAACTCATCTTCATTTTGAAACCTAGGCATAATAGACAGATCAATTTTGACTTCACACTCAGCTAATGGTTTTGAGAGGCACTCTTCAAAATTGATAAAATTATGTTTAAGTTTAAACTCAGTACCTTTAATAGCTTTACGGATTTCACTGATTAGACAATTTAAATTCTCAACTGTATTTTCAGTATATAACTTATCATTTTTTATTTTTTTATATACTTTATCTGCGATAGCTAAATACCTTGGCATCTCCATCTCCTTATCGTTATGAGATTCAAAAGTCTTTTTACGCTCAGATCCCTCTTTATGAAATTATGATAAATTTAACGTCAAAAAATGAAACAATAATATGATCAAATGTAAACACTATAATTGCTATGTAAATATAGCTTTTAATACCCTTTGAGAATTAAGGTTTTTTATAATTGACTAACAATATAGTTGGTGAAGATCTAATCTCAACTCTTCAATGAAGATTCTATTTGAATTTTACGCTTAATATCTTTCTCCTCATCCGTATAGGTTAGTGTTTGTTCATCCCTTTTTTTCCTTAATTTTCCAATTTCTGAGTCAATCTTTGCGGTAATTAAAGATTCTTCTTCATCTTCCTCATTAGGAATGTAGCCAATTCTTGTTTTCATACTTTGACACTCCTGTTTTAATGCATTGTTAGTTCAGTACAACTAAATAAACAAGTGTCTTAAGGTGTCTTTTCTAAAAAGAAATTCTAAAATCCATAACAACAAAAAAGCCCATCTTCCGATGAGCTTCTTATTTAATTAAGATTATTAAATGCATTAGGCTTTAAATTCAGCTAATACAAAGTTTTTTACTATTTCATCGAAGTTTGGGTTCAGAAGAGTTGGCTTGCTATTTTTTATAGTTTTATACCAATAACTCGCTGCAACTCCCATGCTAATCAAAGCTAACAATTTCATTGCTCACCTCACTTATTGGGAAGAGTGGATTTTAAATTATCATCCACATTTGTAGCGTTCCAACTCGTTTTAGAGAGGTTTCTGTATATATTTTAAGCAATGTGTAATAAAAAAGGCCCATATCTTGGTGAGCTTTTTCTGATGCCAATAGTGCAATTTACTTATACTTCATCCAATTAAAATCACCCATTAAAAAACCCACCGAAGTGGGTTATTTGTACTCTATATAATAGCTTAAGATAAATTAACACCCGTTAGTATTAAAAAAAACCGCCCCAGAAGGCGGTCGCTGAACTTAAGTCAGCTAGATATAGAAGTAAAGTGGTCAATTACTTCTATATTTCCTAATAGGATAATTTATTATTTTTAAGATAATCATTTGATTTAAAATAACTTACTATTAATTGAGCATTATAATCCAGTAAATATACTTGAGGGTTTGACAGCGACTTCTTTCCTCTAGGGATTTTAAAGTTTGAAAATATAAAATTGGAAAATGGTGGAAATTTAGGTTTTCCCCCTACTGTAATTCTTTCTATAAAACTTGCTAGCCACAAAATATATTCACCTTTATTTTCATAGGCAGGCATAAGGCTAATATCTAGCTTAACTACACATTGCTGTGAAGGTTTAGTTAAACATTCTTCGAAGTCAATGAAATTATATTTAAGTTTACAGGGTGTATCTTTTATCTCGGCACGTATCATACTCATCAAGCAATTCAAATGCTCTAAAGGGTCCTTAGAGAATAATTTGCCTATCTCAAGCTTTCTATAGATTTTCTCAGCAAGGGTTAGAAATAATGACATTTTTACTCTCCTTTTTTGATTTGTTTAACTTACTTCGTTAATCAAATCATTAAGAAAGTATGAAGGATAAGTTATTGCAATAGGCAAGACTCTTGTGGTTGAAAAGTAACCAATAAGTGACTTGTGAAACTTTTCCCTATAAATATCTACATTTATTCATAAATAATTAAATTTATTAATTTTTTTAATAGAACTACGAAATACTTTGAAATAGTTTCTGGAAAAATATAATTTCTTATTAAGGGTCTGACTGGTCCTGAAGATTTTCAGCACTGTCATTTATTTGGTTACATGCTACGGCTGCATGTACTAAGGGAGCCAACTTATTTAACAATTCAATTAAGCTAGGCATGTTATCAGCAACAAAATAATCAACCTTAGCCCCTACCGGACAATATTCGATTAAATATCTTGGAAGTTTAGAAGCATTCTGCAATTCATACACTTCAATTGGATTCCCAAGTATTGAATCATCTATTTGATAGACGCCATACCTTCCGGCATATCCCAGTGCTTCTATAGCCGTAGCGACTTCCTTCTCATTATGTAAAGTAATATATTCTGCAAGGAAGTTATACTCTTGAGTCCATCCCTTTTTAAAGTGATATCCCCATATTTCATTCATCTCAAACCTCATAAACTTAAAAAAGTTATAATGACCGAGAAGATAAAATTTAGCAGAGTTTACTGTGATATTCAGTTGCGAGATAGTGTAGTTTTATTAGCATATAAAAATCTCCTATTTTTGTGATGCTTTTCCTAATATCAATAATAATCAATATTCAATAAATTCATGTAAAGCATTAGCAGAATATTTGAAGTGGTTTTTTAAATATTTTTAATGCCTCATGTCTAGTTTTTTGTGTATATTTTTTTGGCATGCCTGCTATTTCTTTAAGCATTAAGATTATTTCATCAGAAATATACTCGGATTTTTTACTCAATAGGTTTAGAGCTAATATTGTCCAATATTCTGAAGTACTATCAGATAGAGCAAAAATAAGTATTTCTCTAATTTGTTCAAGAGAATAGACTTCAACTATATTCTCAACTTCTTTATTTTCAAGTATTAATAAACCTTCCCTCACATCTTGCATTAAAATCCTCTCAATTATTTGTTTAGTTTTCATGGTCTACAGTTATAACTTTAAATTAATCTCTAACTTTTAATTAGTAAAATTTAGAATTAAGCATTATCAAATGTTACCCCAAAAAACCTCTCCACCACCACATCCCTTTCCTCCAAACTGTTTGAGCTTAAAATCTGAAACATCAAGCCATCAATAAGATTTAAAATCATGTCCGCATTTGGTTTTAATGCATGAGTTTCCAAACTAAAAACCAGATCAAAAAGTTCTCGGAGCAGCCATTTTCTATACTCAATTGCCATACGGTAGGCCTGCGGGTAAATCTGTTTAATTTCAAAAATGGCTTTCAGTAATAGATGGTACAGGCTATTAAAATTGACATGTAAAACAATAATCTCTTTGAGCTTATCGCTTGAAGTTCGGTAACGGCTTGAGTAGATAATTGCCAGCACTTCTTCTTTAAGTTTGCTTTTTTGAAAGGATATGCACGTTTCAATAAGGCGTTCTTTTGAATGAAAGTAGTTATAAAAAGTACCTTTAGGTATTTTGGATTTTTTAGCAATGAGGTCCACGCCCGCATTGTGAAATCCATAAAGATTGAACAGCTCTATTGCAGTATGAATAACCTGTAATTTTTTGGAAGATTTTTCTAAAGTTGGCATCGTTTTACCGTTATAAATAAATTCTTGTTGTATATAAATGAGATACTTTTTTGGGAGAAAAAAAGGCACAGCAAAGCCGTAAAGACTGTGCTTGGCACATCTCAAGTTTTATTGTTGCTAAGTTTTTAATCGAAATGATTTAAAGCCTAAAAAGCCTAACGGCGATCGAGCTGCTTTAAAGTGATTTAAGTTGTGTCGTTATAGACCTTGGCAATGTCTGCCAATAAATAATGAATGTGCATAGCCAACTCCTTCTTTTGGGAGTTCTGCCGAAACATTATAAATTATGGTGGCAGAACGGAAGCAGGTTGACGGACTGGTTCAACTCCAGCACACTCGAAAGTGTCCCACTCCCGTCCTACCGCTACGGGAGGGAACGAGATGTGCACACAAAACTATTCCTCAGAAGAAATAATCCTGATGTGGTTGAATTACGGTCCGTCAAAACCGACTGGCAATGTAGGCCAGCCCGCAAATGGTGATCTGCAATATTTAAGGTGTCAATGTGAAATTGGCTAGAAAACATTTAATTAATTATTGTTTTTCATTTAATTACATATTTAAGGGAAATCTTAAGTGTAAGTTGTACTAATTTATAGATTTATACTAATTGTGAAACAAAACCGTTCTATAGCCGTAAAGGAAACGGCTATAGATAATATTAAAACACTCACATTCCTCTCATTTTCATGACTTGATTTTACAGTTGCGAACCTTGTTCAGAAATATCCATATTCACCATCATATTTTTTAAAATTTTTTTAAAAATTAAGTGGTCACTTTCACTAAGACTCGCCTGAAATTTTTGATCAAATTCAGTTACCATTTTCCATACTTGCTCAAATGTCTCTTGGGATTGTGACGTCACTCTTAAATATAAAGCACGTTTATCATCAGGCGCGGGAAAACGCTCGACCCAACCACGTTGAACAAGCTGATTTATTGTTCGCCCTAACGCTGTTCTATCCGTTTGCGAATGGGCAATTAACTCACCCATCGGAACATCACCTTTAAAACTGTACAAAATACGTAGAGCACGCCACTCATGTAAAGTAATACCCTTCTGATTTAATAACGTACTCAAACGTTTCTCACGATAACGCACAATTTCTGTCATTAAATATAATGAGTCTTGGGGTAAACCAAGCCCTTGACTCATTTTTTGTTTAACGTTCGCGTCAGTAGCCATAACTCTCCCAATGCTCTACAACTTTATCTTTGATATGTTGAGGATATGAATATTTAAAAGAAGCTGTCTCGGCTCTGATTTGTCCCTTGAATTGTTCAGGGAAAAGACAATTAATCACTGCTTTGCCGCCACATCCCTTCTTTTTATCTTCCGCCGATAGATAAGGAACCATCGGAAATTCTCTCACATTAGGGAAAATAAAATGATCATTTTTAGGATGAGATCGAGTAGCAAGTGCCCAAACTACCTCATTAATATTGGTAATATCAATATCATTACTTACAAGTATTAACTTAGGAATTAAGTATCCTGGATGTGAATTAAAAACCACATTAGCAATGAGTTCTACAAAATCGGTAGCGTTTGTCTCCATTAAAGCCAATTTAGCAGTGTCTATTGAAATTACAGCCCAACATGTCGCTGCCTCATATGAGCACCATACGAAATCGACTGGTAAGCCTGCCTTCTGAGTGATTTCCAGCAGTTGTGCAGAGATCATTGTCCCCCAAATTGTATGATTTTCTTCAGGCGGTGTTCCAGCCACGCAAATGGGTAATATCGGATTATTACGGAAAGTAACAGCTTTAACATGGAAGATAGGTTGTTCATTTCCTTGATGGTGCTGGTAGCCATGATATTCCCCCATAGGACCTTCTAATGCTTTTTCTGTAAGGCTTATTTCTCCTTCTAAAATGATTTCTGCATGAGCAGGCACCCAAAGATTATTGGTCTCTGTTTTAATTAAAGGAATGCTTTTACCTAGCAAAGCACCAATATAGTCCGGCTCACTTACGCCAGCTGGTAAAGGCATTCCAGCGACAGCGACCGCAGCCGGTGGTGCACCTAAAACCATTGCCCACGGCGTTGGCTTACCTTGTTGCCGCCACATTTCACGGACGATTCCAATATGCTGAGTTGAAATTGCAGGACCCGTTAAGCGGTTTCGATCAACTAACATTAAGCGTCCAATGCCCCAACTGTTCCACTTTCCATCTGGTGATTGGACAACATGAAAACCATAGGTCCCAAAATATTTTCCGCCATCCTTTTCATGCAATAAAGGAACTGGAAACTGTTCTAGGTCAACTTCATCACCCAACCAAATATTTTCTTTAACTGGTCCAGTCGTACAATATTCAGGCTCTACAGGATCCGCTTTCACTGCGGCACGAATTTTATTAACAATATCTTTAGGAGTGCTATCCGAAGGTAAGCCAAAGTGTAAAGCAAGACGGGAGTATTCTTTACCGGGTGTTGCAACCATGCCGGCTGGCGCACCTAAAATCTTTGCTCCTGCCATTCCTTCACGAATATTACAAAATAACGGAGCTGGTAATTTTTCTTCATACACTCGACGAGTAATAGCAGCAACTTCTAAATGTGCAGATACTTCATGGTGAATTTCAACAAGATCTTTGCGTAGGGCTAATTCTTCTAAAAATTTTCGAAAATCTAATGCTGCTTCAAGTAAGTTCATGATTCAATTCCTTTTTCAATATTTTGTTTTTTATCTAACCCTTCCCAACGTTTTAATGAAGGATCATCAATATCAAACATATCTAATATTCTGCCCACGCCCTGATTAATGACATCGTCTAAGGTATAAGGCTGATGATAAAAAGCTGGCATTGCAGGAAAAATAATTGCTCCCGCCTTTGCAACAGTCAGCATATTTTCAAGATGAATGATACTAAGCGGAGTTTCACGAACCATAAGTACGAGCTTACGACGCTCTTTTAAAGCGACATCTGCTGTTCTTGTAATTAAGTTCTCAGCATAACCACTACTAATTCCTGCTAAAGTTTTCATACTACAAGGGGCTATCACGACCCCATCATAACGGTAAGATCCACTCGCTATTGGAGCCGACTGATCTGTATCTGAATAAATATAAGTTGCTAACTTTTGCAGATCTTTTAATGAATAATCAGTTTCTTGTTTTATTGTTACTTTTGCCCATTTACTCATCACTAAATGAGTTTCGATATTTAATTCAGCTAACTTTTCTAAAAGCCTAATACCGTAAACGACTCCAGTGGCGCCTGTAATACAAATTACTATACGTTTCATAAACCACCAAAATATATGCATGTGCACACATATTAATATAGCGGAGCCCTATGTCAATTTATTTATGTGCATGCGCACACAAATAATTATTAAATTTATATTTATCAATATGATAAAAAAATTTAGAGACACAGAAATATGAGATCTAACAAGTTGACTGATGTAATAAAGGGTAAAAGATATCGCGTAGATAGCTTTTACCCTACATTTTTTATTAGATTAAGTGCTTTATAAGCTTAATTATATTAAGCAACAGAGGCTGGAATCTGTTGGGTAATACAATGAATATTCCCCCCGCCTAATAAAATTTCACGGGCTTCAACACCTGTAATTAAATAGTCTGGGTACATCTGTTGCAATATTGCTTTTGCTTGATCGTCTGTACGCTCATCTAGTAATGGAAAAATAATCTGTTTATTACTAATGAGATAATTTACATATGAACCCGCTAGACGATTACCTTCAATCCGTTCAATTGCATTTCCTTTTTCGACATCAATCGTTTCATCTTCACTCGCATATAGTGGGCCTGGTGCTGGTAGTTTCCAAACTTTTAACTGACGCCCTAAAGCATCACGACTATTTTCTAATACTTTTAAGGCAGCAAGAGAACGCGGATACTGTGGATCATTAACATCATCTGTCCAATGTAAAGCAACCTCACTAGGACGTACAAAACAGCACATGTTATCGACATGTCCATCTGTTTCATCGTTATATACCCCAAGCGGCAACCAAATAAATGTTGAAACACCTAAACATTCTTTTAAAACGTTTTCAATTTCAGCTTGAGTTAGGTGTGAATTTCTATTTTCATTTAACAAGCATTCTGCAGTGGTTAGTAATGTTCCCTCACCATCCACATGAATTGCACCACCTTCTAAAATAAGAGGGGTTGAATAAGTTTTAATATCATGAAACTTTGAAACTTTTTTGGCAATAAGCTGGTCTTGGTCCCACGGGAAATATAAACCGCCCTTTTCCCCTCCCCATGCATTAAATACCCAGTCAATTCCGATTCGTTCACCCTTACTATTTTTCACAATACTTGGGCCTGTATCTCTCATCCAAGCATCATCACTTTCCATTTCTACTAAAGTAATATTTTCAGGCATAACTTGTTGAGCATTACTCATTTCCGCTTTGGGTACAGCCATAAATACTGGAGTTGTTTGGGAAATCGCTGCGGCAACCTGCGCAAATGCCTGTTGTGCAGGTCGACCATTCGCACGCCAATTATCTGTACGATAAGGCCAAATCATCCAGACCGCCTCTTGAGGTGCCCATTCACCCGGCATAACAAAACCTTCTTGCTTAGGTGATTTTATAGTGTGTTCCATATGACTATCTCTATTTACAACTACTTCTAAAAGACTCATGTTTAAATGTTTCCCTAATTCATTCATTTTTACTTTGAGTATTACTTTCCTAATTCTTGAGTCGCTATATTTAGCGAGGCAGGCTGTTTTTTAATTTTCCTGTACAGCAATAACAAACCTCCTGATAGAAGCCATATACCACCAAAGACAAGAGCTGATTTTTCTAGGTGTATCCATAAACCTAAAAGGACTACTCCAGAAGCCAGTGGTAAAAGTAAATTAAGAAAAATATTTTTAAAGCCATTACGCTGTTTAAGAATGACGTAAAATTTCATAAATACAGAGAAATTCACCATTGTAAAAGCGATCAAAGCTCCGAAACTGACAAGGCTAACCACCATTGCTAAATCAACAAAAATAGCGAGTAATGAAATTAAGCCTACGAAAAAGATAGAGTAGAGAGGCGTTCCTAATTTGGAGTTTACTGAACCAAATATTTTTTTATGAAAGACACCATCACGACCCATGATATATAGTAATCTTGACGCACTTGCATGGGATGCTAGACCAGAAGCAAAGGCATTCATAATCTGAACTGTTAATAAAATAGATTGAAATAACGCGCCACCTACATAGAGTGCAATTTCTGGCAATGCTTCATTAGGATTTTTAAACTGATCAAGCGATGGAAAAGATAACTGTACAAACCACGATACGGTGATAAAGATTGCCCCGCCCAACAATGTGGTTAGCATAATTGCTTTGGGTATCGTGTTCGTAGGATCTTGGCTTTCATGCGCTAGTGTAGAAACAGCATCAAAACCTAAATAAGAAAAACATACTAAAGATATGCCCGTGAGTAAGGTTAAGTATTCTGTATTTCCATTTAAAAGGGGGCGCATGGTTAATAAATTGCTATAACCTTGTGAATTACCTATGCCCGTCACCACAAGAATAATAAATATCATCATCATCGCTATCGTGGCAGTAATCAGTATTGAGCTAAAGTTCGCCAAAATATTGATATGAAAGCTATTTATTAGGGTAATTATACTCACCATAATGATGACCCAAACGGTATATGAAACGTCTGGCATTAAGGCATGTAAATAAAAAGAGGCTAATAAAACATTTACCAGTGGTATGAGTAAATAATCAATTAATGAGCACCATCCCACAAAAAAGCCTGCCGTTTTACCGCAAGTTTCTGTGGTATAGGTATAGGCAGAACCTGATTTTGGCGACTGCTTGCTAAATCGAGCATAGCTAAAAGCTGTCAGTAACATAGCAAATAGCGCCAATACATAGGCAAGTGGTACTCGACCTTGTGTGACCTGAGAGATAATTCCAAAAGTATCAAATACGGTAGCTGGCGCCATATAAGCGACCCCAATGACAACAACTTGCCATAAGGTCAGCCCTTTGCGATTTTTTTCGCCTTCCATGCTTATTTCTCCTGCATCTATGCAAGCACTTTTTTCAGTGCGTCAATTCCTTAACTCAATAGAGCCTAGATTGAAAAATGACGTCCCTTTCTTATTTCAATAGTTATGTAAGAGCTATTAGATAGTGATTACATTTTCCTCAAGATAACTTCGTATACCTGACTCACCGAGCTCACGGCCAAGACCACTTTTTTTAAAACCGCCCCATAAGGAATCAGGTTGAATCATCTGGAATGAATTAATCCAGATATGTCCCGAACGAAGCCTTTTCGCGATTTGTTTACCTTGTAAAACTGAACCCGTCATAATTGTTGCAGCGAGGCCAAACTCAGAATCATTTGCTAAAGCGATTGCTTCCTCTTCATTTTTAAATGTTCGGCAGCATAAAACCGGGCCAAAAATTTCCTCTCTCCAGAGTCGACTTGTGGTAGGAACATCAACAAAAACATGGGGTTTTATAAAGAAGCCCTGTTCTGGTAATGAAATTTTTGTTAAATCAACAAGCGAATTTAATTGTTCTTGTTGGGCAACCTCTAAATATTCATGAACTTTATTAAATTGTTTTTTTGTCGTAATAGGACCAATAGTAAAGTCATCTACCTGCTCTTGACCGATAATGATTGACTCAACTGACTTTTTTAGTTTTTCATAGAAAGACTCAGCTATAGATTCATGTACTAATAACCGTGACGTTGCTGAGCACATTTGTCCGCAGTTATAAAACATTCCAGAAACTGCCTTCTCTACAGCATCATCCAAATCTGCATCAGCCATAATTAAAATCGGAGATTTTCCGCCTAACTCTAAAGTCACTCGCTTCACAGAGTTAGCTGCTTCTTGCATGACTTGTATGCCAATTTCAGTACTGCCTGTAAATGAGACTTTTTGCACGTCTTTATGAGCCACTAAATGTTGAGCAGCAACAGCATCTCCTAATATCAAATTAAATACTCCTGCTGGAAAATTAATTTGATCAAGCAGCTTCGTAAATTCAACTTCAGGAAGAGGTACAAGTTCAGACGGCTTAAAAACGATACAGCAACCTGCTGCAAGTGCGGGTGCGATTTTCCATGCACTCGTGATTAAAGGAAAATTCCAAGGCGTAATAAGTGCAACCACGCCGACAGGGCTTTGATGGTGTGTTAATTCCACTCCATCTTCACAATCTGTAATTTTGCTAAAAGCAAATTTTTTAACCAGATCGGCATAGTAGCGATAGCATTTAATACTATTATCGACATCAACTTTAGCTTGATTACGTGATTTACCATTATTCGCATGAGAAAGTTCGATTAAAACTTCTCTTGAAGATTCAAGTACATCTGCAATTTTATTTAACCAGCTGGCTCTTTCGTCGGGTTCAGTATTGCTCCACGAAGTGAGCGCCTGATGTGCAGCCATCACTGCAGCATCTACATCTTCTACAGAAGCTGTAATATAAGAGTCCAGCACCTCTTCAGTACGCGGATTAATAATTACAACTTGTGATTTACCAGTAGTGGATTTCCATTTTCCATTAATATAATTATTCATTTAATGATCGCCTTTTCTTAACTACTTTGACTTATTTCCATAGGGCCTTAATTACTTTTATGCAGGTCTGATCAACCCGGCCAAATAAGACTAGGTTGATGTTAAAAGTAATAGGAATGTGAACTCTAAAATTTAGAGATGGCCTTCAGCCTTAAGCTCCTGAATCGTGCTCAGAATTGCCTGTCTTAAAGTCGTTACAGCAAAATCGACATTTTCTTTAGTTAGAATTAAAGGTGGAGATAAAACATTCATATGTCCAACTGGTCGTACAATAAGACCAAGTTTTTGACAGTGGTTAGCAATACGCTTACCCACTCCTACAGCGCCATCAAAAAGCTCTTTCGTTTCTTTATTACGTAGGTTTTCAATACACATCATGAATTTTTTGCCGCGTACTTCGCCTACTATTTCTAAATCAGAAAGAGTTTTTAATTGTTCTTCAAAATAAACGCCCATTTCTTGTACATGCGCACAAATATTTTCTTTTTCAATGATTTCAATATTTTTTAGTGCAGCTACACAGCTAACAGGATGTCCAGAATAAGTAAATCCATGCGTTAATAAACCGCCGTTATGATGTGGTTTACTAATAGCTTCATAAATTTCGTCTGAAATAATTGTTGCCCCTAAAGGTAAATATCCTGAAGATAACCCCTTAGCACAAGTAATAATGTCTGGCACAATGCCAAAGACAGCTTCAGATGCAAACATATGTCCTAATCGGCCAAAGGCTGTTACGACTTCATCAGAAACGTATAAAACATTGTATTTCTTACAAACTGCTAGGGTTTTAGCATGATATCCTTCTGGTGGAACAATGACGCCGCCTGCTCCCATAATTGGTTCTGCAAAGAAAGCCGCAACATTATCTGGGCCAAGCTTCAAGATCGTATCTTCTAGTTCTTGAACTTTCTCATTACAGAAATCTTCCATTGATTGAGAAGCTGGCTTACGGTAAGGATTTGGGCAAGAAATATGATGAACTAACTCATTGTGAATCTCAAAACCAATATGATCGGCTTCAATTCCGGTTAGTGTCATACTGATATAGGTACTACCATGGTATGCATCTTTACGTGATATGAGTTTTTTCTTGCTAGGTTTACCAATTTGATGAAAATAATGATGAATTAAACGTACAGCTGTATCGTTTGCTACAGAACCACCACAGCCAAAAAATACATGATTCAGATTTCCTGGTGCGAGCTCTGCCAATTTAGCTGCCAATCTTGCTGCAGGTGCAGTTGTTTGATGGCCAAAAGGTGAAAAATAAGGTAATTGCATGATCTGTTCTGCAACCGCCTCTGCAATTTCTTTACGCCCATATCCAACATTCACGCACCATAGACCACCAATGCCATCTAAATATTTATTACCTTGGGCATCGTAAACATATACATTTTCGCCTTTAGACATGATCAACGACCCTTCGTCTTTAAAAGTCGTAAAATCTGTCCAAGGGTGAATCACATGATCTTTATCTTTTTGCCAAATATCTTGAATTTCAGCGTTTACAGCAATTTTAGAGTTCATACTATTTCCATCCTCATTTATTACAATACTCCGCTCCGGAAGCTTGTATTTTTTTCAGTTAATTAATTTTTAAACGGCTAATGAATGTTGTTTAATATTTTTTTGCGCTTGCATAGCGTCATAATTCAAAATTGCATTGAGTAAAACATCGGCACCTTGTGCGGCGTCTTGTAAATAAATATCTTCAGCTTCGTTATGACTTAATCCGTTAATACAAGGGATAAAAATCATGGTAGTTGGACAATGCTTAGCAAGATTAATAGCGTCGTGCCCTGCACCACTTACGATTTGTTGATTTGAATAACCCAATTTATCAACGGCTGTTTGTACTGTTTCAACACAAGCTTCATCGAAATAAGTAGCTGGACTTAACCAATGCTGAGAAATCGATATTTCTAAAGATTTTTCTGAGGCTATTAATTGCAAAGTTTTTCGAACTTCAGTTTCCATTTCTGCTAATAAAGCATCGTTAGGATGACGTAAATCAATTGTCCAATTTATTTCGGCAGGAATAGTATTGCGTGAAGAATTTTCTACTTGTAATTCACCAAAAGTAATTAAACCTTCAGGAAATTTTTCTAAAATGAGTTGTTCAAGTGTAGCGATCATAGTTGCAACACCGACCATCGTATCTTTACGAACATTCATAGGTGTAGTGCCCGCATGAGCCGCTTTACCTTTGGTTTGAATATCTAACCAAAGAATTGCTTGCCCACCCGTGACAACTCCAATAGCAACTTGGTTTGTCTCTAATACAGGACCTTGTTCTATATGAACTTCATAGTAGCCTTGAAACGGGCGTGCTAAAGATAACTCTCCGAGCTGACCAGTACGCACTAATTCAGAATAGACAGAAATATCCTGCTTATCTTTATTTTCATACGCTACTTGCTTTGCCAAAGTGCCTGTAAATACAGCAGACCCCATCATAGCTGGAGTAAATCGTGCACCCTCTTCATTCATCCATACGATGAGTTCTAAGGGATGGTAAGTTGTTACCTGCTCTTCAGCTAAACGATGTAACACTTCCATTCCAGCCAATACACCATAGATCCCATCAAAACGACCACCTTTAGGTTGAGTATCTAAATGGCTTCCCATAACAATAGGTAAAGCTGTTTCATTACGGCCTGAACGACGCAAAATTAAGTTACCAATCTCATCATAATGACAAGAAAGATTAATGTTTTTTGCCCATTCTATTAATAGTGCTCGACCAGCGACATCCTCATCTGTAAGAGCTAACCGTGTATTACCACCTTTATCAGTTGCGCCAATCTTTGCCATTTCCATTAACATTTGCCACAACCGCTCTGCATTTACTTTCTTCATCTTTTTAACTTCCATTTATAAATATATTTTTTGTGCAGCTTTTATACACTCTAATTTGATAAATTTCTTTATTAAAAACGAGTGCCAATTTTAAAACTTTCAAAGGTGCCAATTTAAAATTAACTAAAATAAAAATACAACCCAAAAAATCAAATTAATAAAAAGTAAAATATAAAAATATCAATTATTAAAACCACACAATAGGCAAATTTAAATATGTGCGCCATTAAACATTTTTTGTTTTGCCTGTAAAACTTCAACCTTTTGTGATTATATTTTCTTTATTAAAAACCCAATAAATTCAGCAATTAAAATAATTAGATAAATTTAATTAAACCAAATTTATTGAGTCAATCCAATATATTTATAATTATTAATATTTTTAAAAGTTTTTCGTTAAGCTAAAAACAATAGTCGGATCAGCTTCTAGTAGCTCTTTATTAACTTTCGATGAGACATAATATAAATCAAAAATAAGCCCCTGAAAGGTTAAATTTCCTCCTAATTTATAATCATAGAAACCATCTTTACGATCTGTCCCCCAAAGTAAATCATAGGCAGTTTTGCTAGAAAATTGGTTATAAGCCAACTGTGCAACAATATTCCAATAATTATTAATAGGATAGATGTAACCAAGTTCATAGCGCAACATTGTCCCAGTTTGCATTGAATACTCTGGTGAATAGTAAATAGAAAAATTTAGTTCATCATTACTTTTCAAAATTTGGTTATTTATGATGCTAAATGAATACTCTTCAAAGTTAACATTCGGTAACGACTTATCCGCTCCGGGATAGTTTACGTCTAGATACTGAATATTTATTTTCGAATAATCATTTAATAAATAATTGTAGCCAATATAATAATCAAGCTCTAGAGAACTACCAATTTCTAAATCTATATTTGAGGCAAAAGCTTGTGCATACAAACCACTCTCATGATCTAACCTTAATATTCCTTGTAGAGCAGGATTTCCTTTAGTCTGTGACACTCCTCTCCAATAATAGTCTGTTAAAAAAGTAAGTGACCCACTTATTAAAAATGGATTAGTTGCTGAGTCATCTTTATTTATTTCTGCATGCACAGGCATTGCTGCAGAATAAATTATTAATGCAGCCATTAACAACTTATTTAATTTCATATATTAACCTATCATTCCATGATCTTATCTTGTATTTTTTATAAATAGAAATTAACTTGTCTAAAATACAAGACCTATTTATTTATGTGTTTTTATATAATTAGATAAATAAAAAAACCTTTCGGCTTTTTTATTTATCTCTTTGTGTTATTGGTGATTAATTTTCTGGTCGTATACTTTCTTTCCAGAGAACCATGTTTGGATAACTTTCCAATCTTTAATATTTTTGTTTAATGGAGTCCGCATGGTATCTTGCAAAATAATAAAATCTGCCCATTTTCCGACACTTATACTTCCAATTTCATTACCCCAGCCCGCTACATTTGCTGGTGCCTGAGTATAGGCATATAAAGCTTCATCTAAATTTAGGGCATTATCGCTATAGCGTGTTTTACCCTTGTATTCCCTAAATACAGCATCACTTAACTGAAGCATTGGATTCTCTGGTGCAGTAGGCCAATCACTGCCTAAAACCAACGTAGCGCCACTACTCAATAAAGATTGCCAAGCATAACTATAAGGTAATCGTTTTTCCCCTAAACGTGACTCTTGGTAATTACCAGAGATCGCATGATCAGGCTGCATCGAAGCAACCACACCTATTTGTGCAAAACGAGGCATGGCCTCTTTACTCATAACCTCGATATGTTCAATACGATTTAATAGCTTTTTATGACTAGGACTATTCTCAATAGCGTTAAGGGCCATATCTACACTTCTATCACCAATTGCATGAATGGCGACAGGAAAGCCTACATCATTTGCTTTTTTTACTAAGCTATTAAGCTGAGCTTGGTTAGCTACTGGTTCTACATTAAAGTTATGTCGATCTGCATAAGGAGCATTTAAAGCTGCCGTATAATTCAACAAAGTTCCATCAACAAAATATTTAATGTAGCCAAATCGGAATTGTGGTCCCTGATGCCATTGTTGCTCTTTTTGTTGAAAACGTTGGTTTAGCGTATTGCGCTGATTTGAATAAGCTTGGAATTGAGCTTCAGTCGCTAGCCCTTCTCTTGTTTCAGCCATAAGACCGAAATTTACTCTAATTGGCAATGGTTGATTAGAGTTTAAAATAGAAGGATAAACGTCTGACAGTTCGTTCCACATATCATGAACAGAGGTAATTCCTAAACTATTGAAATGAGCTACCACTTTCTTTAATGTGGCTAGCGCAGCTTCACCTGAAGGTAAAGCTTTAATATATTTTGGATTATTTAAAATTAATTGAGTCGCTGCTGTTTCTTTAAAAATTCCTGTTAATTTTCCTGTTTTAGGATCTTTAATAATTTCTCCACCTTGTGGAACTGGCGTATTTTCATCAATACCCAATAATTGTAGAGTTTTACTATTTACCCAGACAGTATGGAAATCAATATCTTGTAGAACAACGGGACGATCTGGAATGATTGCATCAAGTTCCTGTTTTGTCGGCATAGCTGAATCTTTTAAAATACTGGTATCCCATCGACCACCAGTTAACCATGCTCCTTTAGGCAACTCTTTGTCTCGTTTAGCAATTAATTTGAACCATTGCTGACGATCAGTAATTCCATATAAATCTACGCCTTCCCATAGTTCTAAACCACCTAATAAATGAGTATGAGCATCTGTTAAACCAGGCAATATAGTCTTACCTTTTGCATCAACCACTTGGGTCTCTTTGCTGGCCATATTCTTTATGAACGTATTATTTCCTACAGCAAAAAACTTACCATCCTTGATTGCAAATGCTTGTGCTTTAGGTTGGGCTGGATTCGAAGTACGAATATCCGCATTCAAGACAATCATATCTGCTTGTTGAGACTGTGCGAATGTTTCTACTGATACTATTGAGATTGCTAGATATAAAGCCGTTTTCAATACTGTTTTCATAATATCCTTCTTGTTTAGTTGTATTAAGTTTAAGCGGCTTCCCAGCCGTAATAAGATATACAATGGATATATCTTTAGGCTTCAATGTGTACTTTTTAAACTGAATAAACGAGGGCCATTTCTTGATCAATCGAAGGAGCCAATTTTTATACTTTTTATAAATATATTATACAATTTCAATAGATTATTAGACTTAAATCCACTTTAACTCTCATCGCTAAAGCACTTAATGAATGGAGAAATAAGTATATTTTTTAGTAAAAATATCTTCTGATTAATACCCATGTTTCTTTTTACCTTCACAAAATCTTTCTTGTGCTTTAACTATTTTTATGTATGATTGAGTAATCACTCAATTAATATGTTTGTATATGGCTCGTCCCCGTAGTGAAGATAAACGTAATGCAATTTTAAGCGCTGCTATTGAAATATTAGCTGAGCTTGGCGAGCGTGCGTCTACCTCAAAAATTGCTAAAGTTGCTGGCGTGGCAGAAGGCACTTTATTTACCTATTTTAGTAATAAAGAAGAATTGCTTAACCAATTATATCTTTCACTAAAGGCCGAACTGCGTCAGGTCATGATGCTTGGTTATCCTGCTGACTCCGACCTACAAACACAAATGTCGCATATCTGGCAAAGCTATTTGGACTGGAGTCTAGAAGCTCCGCTTAAACGTAAAGTGATGGCACAGCTTTCCACATCAGAACAAATTACCGAGCAAAGCAAACAAATTGGTATGCAAACCTTTTGTGACCTCACTCAAAACATTCAAGAAAGAATTAACGATGGCAAATTAAGAGATTATCCACCGTTATTTATTGCTTCAATTTTAGGTGCGCTTGCCGAAGTTACACTCAACTTTATTGCCCAAGACCCTTCTCAAGCCGAGCGTTATCGCAAATCTGGTTTTGAAGTGTTTTGGCATGCTGTTTCAATATAGATAAAAGAATAAGGATGCACGGCGTCCTTATTTTCAACCCAATTAATGAGTGAGTAAATACTCATTTAAATAAATTAAAATAAGCACTTAGCCCAAGTTCTTATTGGTACATATAGGTTTGTTCCTATAAGGAAAAACAAGATGACGATTTCAAACACAACAGACTTGCCCTCTCCTTTAATGCCATCTCAGCAATATAATGGCAAATTTAGAAATACACGTCCGAACCAACACAAGCCTTCTTTTGGCAAAACACTCCAGCTCATGTGGAAGTTTCTGTTTAATAAACCGAAGTACACTGTACCTAACCGAGATATTCCTGTTTTAAGTTTGTCAAAAGCACAACTTTTAAGTGCACCCGACCGCTCTCTATTTCGTTTGGGGCATTCAACGATTTTGTTAAAACTGCAAAACGAGTTTTGGTTAACTGACCCTGTTTTTTCGAAGCGTGCTTCACCTTTCAAGTGGATTGGCCCAAAACGTTTTCATCAACCACCGATTAACATTGCTGACTTACCACCTATTAAAGGCGTGATTTTATCGCATAACCACTACGATCACCTCGACTACCACGCAGTGATGCAACTTAACGATAAAGTCGAGCATTTCTTAACACCGCTTGGCGTGGGTGACACACTCATTAAATGGGGAATTCCAGCAGAAAAAGTTCAGCAACTCGACTGGTGGGATACCACACATGTAGATGGGCTTGAACTGGTTGCTACCCCTGCCCATCATTTTTCAGGTCGAGGTATGGGCGATAGCAATGCAACACTTTGGGCCTCGTGGGTGATTATCGATAATGACTTACGTGTATTTTTTAGCGGTGACACGGGATATTTTGATGGGTTTAAAGAGATTGGACATCGATATGGCCCCTTCGATCTCACCATGTTAGAAACAGGTGCTTATGACCCTGAATGGCCCGATGTTCATATGCAACCCGAGCAAACGCTGCAAGCACACCTCGATTTAAAAGGACGTCATTTGTTGCCTATACACAATGGTACTTTTGACTTGGCACTTCATGCTTGGGACGACCCGTTTGAACGTATCGTCGCTTTGGCTCAACAAAACGAGTTAGCGATTAGTACACCTCAAATGGGTGAACTCTTAAACTTAAACGAACCAAATGTCGAAAATTATTGGTGGCGTTCGTAAGTTTGAAGAAATTATTTGGAGAGTAAAAGAATGCTTTTACTCTCCACTCTTAAAATTTTAACTTGTCTTATGTGCCTTCCAAGGGAACTTAATTGTGCACAAAACAAAAACCAGAAATAAAAATTGGGAAATATACATATAGTTGAGCAAGTCTCGGCCCACTTTTAATGTAATCCAAGTGTTGTGAATGACATCACTAAATATAATAAGAAAAGTTAGAATTAAGCCAATACGTGGCCTATAAAATAAAAGAATTGCTGCGATTGGATCAATAAACGTTAAAGATGTCCAATAAATACAGGTAAATAGTGGTGCATTGTTATAATCCCAAAACAAACCGTGCATTAGAACTGTTTGTAAATGGTTGAACCCTGCACCTGTAAGACAAAACGCATAAATACATCTAATAATAAATTCAGTTTTCAAAACAACTCTCTTATTCATTCATCAGGCTATGTAAAAAAATATTTTTATTCAGATAAAGCTATTCAATATTTTAATTGAAACATTCTATATAAATATAATTAAAAAAACTCTATAAATAAATGATAAATGCCTATCCCCCTTTCATCTCTCTTACTTATAAGTTGTGAACTATCTCATTAAAAATCTATTAGACGTTTTTACGCTCAAGAGAAATAAATAAATTTTTATAAATTATTAAAATCTTTTTATTTTATTAAAATTTAAATTATTCAAATGGATAGAATCATAAATAACACTTTAATAAAGCCCACTTAAAACTAAGACTAACTTTGTCTTAGTTTTATTATTGACTTAAAACACAGACTACATTAGTCTGTGTTTGTAATTGATCAATTATGAAATTAAATGGCTTATATCACTAGTAGCGTCGAGTATGCGATTCACTGTCTTCTTTTCCTTGTGAACAATGAAGATAAACCTTTGAGTAGTAAGGATCTTGCCGAATTACAAGGAGTCTCTCCGAGTTTTATGGCCAAGATTTTTCCTAAACTTGAAAAGGCAGGTCTGGTTGTTGCTCAAGAAGGTGTTCGCGGCGGCTATTTACTGGCTCGATCTGCCCACGAAATCAGTTTTTTAGATATCGTAAATGCAATCGAAGGTGAAAAACCGCTTTTTGAGTGCCAAGAAGTGCGTGGTAAATGTGCAGTCTTTAACAATGTCCCGCCAGATTGGGCAACCAGTGGTGTGTGTGCCGTACATGCTGTCATGCTACAGGCCGAAAAAGCCATGCGAGACGCTTTAGGTGCTCATACACTTGGCGATATTGCAGACCGTTTTGGCCGTTATGCCCCCGACATATTTTTTAGTGATGTAAATGGTTGGATCAACGAGCGCATTGAAGGAAGAACAGCAAAAATGCGGAAAAGTAAAATATCGCGGGATACCCCCGACTAATGAGCTAATAAGCCTCAAATACTAAAGTAAAACATTCCTAATCCGTTTTAAACGCTTCTCAGATTTTTTCGGACAATCAGAGAATGGATTCGCTCACCCTAAATTTTGTGATGAGCTGGAACGTGTTGTCCGAAAAATCGATCAAAAGGATAATCAAATGAATAAACGTATTATTATTGCAGGTTCTGGCTTTGCTGGTTTATGGGCTGCACTTGCTGCACAACGGGCAATTCACTTAGCTTCGCAAGAACAAAACATTGAAGTGGTAATGGTTTCCCCTAGTCCAAATGTGGATATTCGTCCTCGTCTTTATGAAGCTGTACTTGAAAATATGTACCCTGATATTTCAGAACTATTAAGCGTAGTTGATGTTAAATATGTAGCTGGCTGGGTAAATGAAATTGATGCTGCTGCCCAAAATCTTGTGATTACCACAACTCAGGGCGATAAACAGACTTTAAGCTATGACCGTTTTATTCTGGCCACTGGAAGCACCACGTTTATGCCACCAATACCAGGTCTTACCGAGTATGGATTTAGCGTAAGCACATTAGAAGATGCGGAGAAATTAGACCAGCATCTTAAAAACTTAGCCCATAAACCTGCAAATGCAGCTCGTAATACTGTAGTTGTTGCTGGTGGCGGTCTGACTGGGCTTGAAACAGTGACTGAAATGCCTGAGCGTCTGCGTAGCATTTTAGATGAAACTGATATTCGTGTGGTTTTAGTCGATTCATCTACAGAAATTGGTGCAGCGTTGGGTGACGAAGCTGCGGCTGTCATTCGTGAAGCTCTCGAGGAACTTGGTGTTGAAGGTAAAGCTGGGCTACGCGTTACTGCACTTGATGCTTCTGGTGTAACCCTTTCTAACGGCGAAAGAATTGAAGCAGAAACTGTCATTTGGACTGCGGGCATGCGAGCGAACTCGCTTACCTCTCAAATTGCAGGTGAAAAAGATAATTTAGGCCGTATTTTAGGGGATGCTTATTTACATGCACCTGAAGCAAAAAATATTTTTGTGACGGGTGATACGGTAAAAGTTCCAACCGACGATTTAGGTAATTTTAACGTGATGTCATGTCAGCACGCGATGAGCCTAGGTCGTGTAGCTGGTTACAATGCTGCCGCAGAATTGGTTGACTTACCACTACATGCCTATAGCCAACCAAAGTATGTGACTTGTGTCGACTTAGGCCCATGGGGCGCACTTTATACTGAAGGATGGGATCGAAAAGTTCAGTTTGTGCGTGAAGAGGCGAAAAAAATTAAACAAGAAATTAATACGGTCTGGATTTATCCGCCGGTTGCAGATCGCGAAACAATTTTTGCAATCGCAAACCCTGATTTTGTGATTGTTCCTTAATATTCGTTTTTCTAGAACAAACTACTTTATTTAGATACCCTAAAAGCAAAGCCGTCGCTGATTTTGCTTTTAGGGTTTATTTTTGAGTCATTAAATTATGACTTTTCTAGCTCTTCTATTATCGCTAAAGCCGTTTTTTTAGCAGAAAACGGGTTTTGTCCTGTAATTAAATTGCCATCTTGAACTACATGCGGTGCAAATGGAATAAAGGCCTTATCATAATGTGCACCATATTCTTTAGCTAACTCTTCGGCATTATATGGAACTTTTTTTGCAACACCCGCCAAAACTTCCTCACTCCATGCAAAGCCCGTTAACTTTTTGTCTTTTATCAGTCGTTCGCCATTTGAAAGCCGTACATTGAGCAAGCCGCAATACCCATGACAAACACTCGAAACAATGCCACCCTTTTCATAAATATTTTTGGTGATTTCTTGCAGTTCAGGATTATCTAAAAAATCCCACATAACACCGTGACCGCCTGTGTAATAAATCACGTCATAATCTTGCCAATTAATATCGGAAGGTTTAAAAGTATTGGCCAATAAAGTCATAAAAGCTTGATCATCTTCCCTTACTTTTACAGATTTGTCAGAAACCAAAGCTCCTAGTGATTTTGGTTCAATCGGTGTTTTTCCGCCATTGGGACTAACAATATCTTGTACATAACCTTGCTTTTCAAATTCGTCATAGGCATGGGTAAGCTCGCCTAGCCACAGCCCTGTTGGTTCATCGATATCTTTATAGCGTGAAACATTGGTCACGACGTGTAATATACGTTTAGCCATTTCCTCACCTCATTTTTCATATTTATAATTTTATCTTTCATCTATCAAAACATAGAAAGCTGTTACTGAAAGTGTGTGCTTGGTAAAGTTATGAACCTTGCTTTTACATGACTATAAGTCTAAAGTTAACTTGAATATTAACTATGCCAATCTTATTTTTTAAATAAAATTTATATGACTCTGTACTTGATATACTTTTAATTTTTCGTTTCTTTAAAGTTTAAATTAGCAAAATCCTGCCAAATAATATTCAAGCAATCTCTTCCGTTCATCTGGTTTGTTCGGATCTAAAAGCTGAACCATTGCTCCATCAATCACAAACAAAAACATGTGGGCATCTTGTTTTGAAGCATTTTTGTTGGTGGTTAAAAGTAATTTATAGATTTCGTTAATGAGCCAGTTTCGGTAGTCAATTACAAGTTGATAAGCCTTTGGATTGGTCTTCGCAATTTCAAAAATGGCTTTAAATGGCAAATGATAAAGCCCGTCTAAGTCAGCATGTAAAAAGTAAATCTTGCGGAGTTTTTCAATCACGGTTAATTGTTTTTCAACGTAGATAATTGAAATGACCGCATGTCTAAGCCCATCTTTTTGAAAAGTTAAACTCATTTCAATAAGTCGTTCTTTTGAGTGAAAGTAGTTATAAAACGTGGCTTTTGGAATGTTTGCCGACTCAACAATTCGGTCTACACCGACTTTATGAAAACCATATTTATTAAATAAAAACCTTGAAGTGTGAAGCACGCTTAAAGTACGGAATGGGAGATCTATATGTGGCATAGTTTTACCGTTATAAAAAATTATTGTTGTATATAAATGAGATATAAAAACTGCTACCTTTTTGGGAGAGAAAAAAGGCATAGCAAAGCCGTAAGACTGTGCCCAGCACATCTCAAGTTTTAATTGTTGCTAAGTTTTAAGTAATAACGAGTTAAAGCCTAAAAGCCTTACGGCAATCAAGCTGCTTTAAATTTTTAAGCTGTGTTGTTATAGCTTTTGGCAATGGCTGCCAAGAAATGATGAATATGCAAAGCCAACTCCTTAGATATGGAGTTCTGCCAAAACATTAGAATTATGGTGGCAGAACGAAAGAGGGTTCGCAGACTTGGTAATACACAAGCACACCCGAAGGTGTCCCTCTCCCGTCCTACCGCTACGGGAGGGAACGAGAGGTACACATAAAACTATCCCTCAGAAAGGAATAAGTCTGATGCGGTATTACATGCGGTCTGCGACAACCGACTGGCAATGTAGGCCAGCATGCAAATGGTAATCTTCAATATTTGAAGTGTCAATGTGAAATTGGCTAGAAAATATTTAAATAATTATTATTTTTCATTCAATTACATATTTAAGGATAATCTTAAATGTTGGCTTAACAATATAAAATAAACCTATAATATTTTAAAATTCTGGGCTTATTCAGAAAATTCACTTTCCTTATAAAAAATTTATAACCTAGTAACCTATACTATTTAATAAATTAGCCCTCTTAAGAGGGCTTTTACATAAAGATGGCTTAATCAGAATTTTAAGTCTTGGGTAGCTTATCAAGAATACAAAAATCCTCAATAAGACTATCAAAGGAAATTTTAGTTTCACCTTCAATTAATATAGTGTTGCCATTAAATATAAATCGTCTAAATCCTATATATTTACCATGGCTATTTTTTATATTAAATTCTCCACATGAATAGCTATTTCCATCTTTTCCAAAATAACTTTTGATATTTTTATACTGTAGAGAGTTAGGTGTTTTTGTATTATTTTTAAAATATTGCTTAGCTTGCCAAACAAGCATACTGTCCGGTTTTATGTCAGATTTTATGGAGGAAGAATCACTGAGACTGTTCTGTGGCCTGTATTCTGTTAATGATACAATCTTTCTCCCCTGCTCTTTTAAACAATTAATATCTACTTTTCCACAAATCAAAAAACAAATTACAATCCCTACCAAAATAGCTAAAAAAAACTTTATAAAAAATTTGTAAATCAAATTACTTGGCCCTTCATAAAAACTGCATTATTAATGCAAAAAAATTACCCACTGTCTAAAATTTAGTGTGAACACATTTACTTTAAAGTTTTATTTTTCAAATAGTTTGTTTAAATAAGCACAAGCTTTATTTTTATTAAAATACCTATGCAAAGGCTGCATATTCCTAGAAAATTTCAAACTTAGGAACAACTGTAAATTTTTATAATTTTAATCAACTCTATATTTAAACCAATACTCAAAAAATATAACAATCATGATAAAATAATATTAAATTTTACCATTCGTTATAATTTTAACAAATTTTTAGCAAATTGTCATTTCACAATTTTAGTTATTCTAAAAAATCTCTTAGACAAGTGATTTTTTTCAAGCATTCAATATGCCTTCCAAATTTTTCATATTTATAATTCTGACTTTCATTTATCAAAACATAGAAAGCTGTTACTGAAAGTATGCGCTTGATAAATTTATGAGCCTTGCTTTTACACGACTATAAGTCTAAAGTTAACTTGAATGTCGATAGAGTATGTGGCTATGAATATTAGCGAGTTATCTAAACTAAGCGGTTTAAGTACCCCTACAATTCGTTACTACGAGCAAATCAAACTCTTGCCTAAAGCCAAAAGAAAATCAAATGGCTACCGCGAGTATACCGACAACGATTTAAAGCAACTTTCTTTAATTCAGCAAGCCCAGCAAGTTGGATTTTCTTTAGCAGAAATTAAAGCCTTTCTTCCTTCAAAAGTGAGTAGTTGGAACCATGACGCACTCATCCAAACACTTGAATCAAAAATTCAAGAAATTGAACTTTTAGAACAAAAACTAAAAGTGAGTAAGCAAAATTTACGAACCATGGTTGAAGCGATTAATAACAAACCAGATGAAATTACTTGCGAAGAAAATGCAGAACGACTCATGAACCTCTATTACGACAAAGCAAAAACACCGTAATTTTTTAAAGAACTATTGACCTTAAAGTACACTTCAAACATACGATGGATCACAGGTGATAGATGAGGAACCTGTGATGTTTAAAGTTTGGGATTTTCAGCGTTGGTTAACCATTATTTTTGCTATTTTTTTGACTGCCAATGTGACACATGCTGCAGAGTTAGATAAAACTCAAAGCCTTAGCAAAGCAAATGGAAAAATTTTAGTCGTGATGACCAATCACTCGGCTTACCCTTCCCGTTCGGATAAAACAGGACTTTGGCTGACCGAGCTCACTCATTTTTATGATGTCGCTTTGGCTGCTGGCTATGATATGGATTTTGTAAGTCCTTTAGGCGGTCAGGTTCCTCTAGATGAACGTAGCTTAAAGTCTATTTATTTAGACAAATCAGCACGAGATCATTTAGCTGACCCAGCGTTTATGCAGCGGTTAAAAACAACGTTAGCTCCGAGTGTGATTAATCCTTCGCAGTACAAAGCCATTTACTATACCGGTGGTCATGGCACCATGTGGGATTTCCCAACCAATAAAGCTTTGCAGAACATTAGTGAACAGATCTATCGCCAAGGTGGAATTGTTTCAGCAGTATGTCACGGCGTAGGTGGTCTATTACCTTTACAGGATGAAAATGGCAAACCTTTAATTGCAGATAGAACCGTTACGGGTTTCGCAAATATTGAAGAAACGCTGTCGGGTATTAAGTCTCAAGTTCCGTTTTCTCTACAAAATGGGCTCATTGAACGTGGAGCAAAATATAAACAAGCATTTGTTCCATTTACGTCGTATGTAGTTTCGGACGACAGAATTATTACGGGACAAAATCCGCAGTCGAGTAAAGAAATAGCCGAGGCAGTTGTTAAGCGTTTAAGTAGCATTCAATAAATCTAAAAAGACGAATTACAGCCCTATTCTGTAATTCGTCTTTTTCATATAAATACTATAAAAAATCAGCCAATCTTTTGATAGTGAAGGCCTATTGCACCTGAAGCAAACGTTTTATTTTCAATAAGTTTAAGATTAGTCTTTTCTTGAATACCTTGGAATAGTGGCAAGCCACTACCAATCAGCACAGGTGAAACCGTAATTTTGTATTCATCAATTAAACCAAGTTGCATCAGATAATGCGCAAAGCGAGGACTCCCCAGAATTACCATATCCTTGCCCTGCTTCTGTTTAAGTTTATTAATTTCTTCTTCGACATGGTCTTTCACCAGTCTGGAATTATTCCATTCAACTGTATCTAAAGCAGTTGAAAAAACGATTTTTTCTGTCTTTTCAATCCACTCAGCATGATTTCGTTCGTGCTCCGAAGCTTCTGGGTTTGAAAGCATAGATGGCCAGTAATTATGCATCATTTGGTAAGTTGCACGCCCCCAAATCACTGTATCGACAGTACTCAAAACTTCTTTGGCATGATTTGCTAAATCGGCGTCGTAAGCAATCCAACCTATGTCCATTGCCCCATTTGGACCTTCCACAAATCTATCTAGCGATGCATGTAGAAATAGTATGAGTTTTCTCATTATTCTCATTCCTTTGTTATGAAAAATATTTATCGCTTTTTAGTATATTCAATTTGAATTATTTCTTATGGAGTGTTTTCTTTGCTGTTTTTCTTTCATCTATATAAAGCTGTATTTAATTGAAATATTTAAAAATAACCCGAACAAGAATGACTCCTTGTTCGGGACTATTTATAAACATGCTGTTTTAATAAAGGCTTTTAATTAATGACCAGCGGACCAGAACCCGGCAGCTCGGTCACTAGCTTATAACCCATCAGTTTTGCTGGAGTATATGTACCGCCTTTAACGGTATTTTTGAGTAAATAATTCACCACAGTCAGTGAGCCATTTACGGTAAGGCTATACGCATTTTCCGTTTGGATACGGGCAGTTTTGATTTCCCCACGGGAGTTTCTCGCTTCACCCCAAACATAGGTCGGCACTTTTGCACGAAGTTCCTCATTTGGTCCCACAACCGTTTTTTCAATACGCGACTTAATAAACTTTTGCACGGCATTGAGTTTTAATACAGGGCGGAAGCAGTTCATCATTTTCGCACCAAAAATCATTTTGGGAGGCGCAGGAACAAATACTTCAATGTTTGGAATACCTGTTGTATAGAACGCTGTAGATACGTCTCCCCACGGAACACTCATGGCACTTTTTTTACCGTCACCAAAATCAATAGTTCGGACGTAATGCGCTAATGGAACGGTGGTAATTTTTCCGTTTTTACGAATTTTGCCGCCTTCGGCCATACCTTCTGTACTTGTTTTAGCTGTACCCGGTGAAAGCCCTGTTCTAGAGTCAAAACCAAGTGCTAAATGGTTCGCATCTGGCAATGCTTCTTTGAGCGCTGCAGCAACACAATCTGTCGGAATCACATCAAAACCAACACCCGGGCAAAGTACAATATCGGCTTTTTCAGCTTGGCTGTTAAGTGATTGTGCCAATTCAAATACAGCGATTTCACCCGTAATATCTAAATAGTGAGCACCGGCATTTATACACGCTTCCATCATGGGTTTTGATGTTGCTGAAAATGGCCCTGCACAGTGCATGACCAGTTTAAAACCTTGGAGTTGCTCACTAACTGCATCTACGTTATCAAGCCCAAAAGCTTTATAGTCGAGTCCCAACTCTTGAGCGAGTGTTTCAACCTTAGCTTTGTTACGACCAGCCAAAGTTGGTTTTAGACCTTGGCGTACAGCTTCCCGAGCGATTAACTCGCCCGTGTAGCCATTTGCTCCATAAATTATCCAGTTTGAATCGGTAGGATTTGTCATAACACAACTCACTTATTAAGAAGCAAATGTATAGTCACGCATGCCTTTTTTGTATTGGCGGGTACGGCATGACATCGCTGATTGTTGCAAAATTAAAGCCCAAGCTGGTGAAACATTTGATTTTGTTTTTTTACCAGAACTTAAATTACGTAACTGGAATTTGACCACAGCCATATTGGCAAGTGAAGCAAGTGTTTTGTTTTTCCAAGTAATTGGTTTTAACTCTGGTGAGACATTTTGGCCTTGTTTCCAAGCATTTGGCAAATTAGGTTCAATCGCTAAAGCCGTAGCAATACCAACTATATCTACACCACTTTCAACCACTTGCTCTGCTACCTGCTTACGGCGTATACCACCTGTTACCATAACAGGCATTTTGGCAACTTTACGAATTTCTTGAGCAAACTCTAAAAAATAAGCTTCGCGAGCAAGTGTACGGCCATCACGTGCTTGACCTTGCATTGCAGGTGCTTCATAACTACCACCTGAAAGTTCAACTAAATCGACTGCATGCTCATTTAACATTTTAACCACTTGTTGAGCGTCTTCAGCGCTAAACCCACCACGTTGGAAATCGGCTGAATTGAGTTTTATCGCTACAGTAAACTGAGGCGAAACCACTTTACGAACTGCTTCCACAATCTCAATTAATATACGAGCACGGTTTTCTAAAGAACCACCCCAACGATCTTGGCGTTTATTGCTGAGTGGAGAAAGAAATTGGCTTAACAAATAACCATGCGCCGCATGAATTTCTACACCCGTAAACCCTGCTTTTTCCCCTAAACGCGCCGTGTTTGCAAAACGCTGAATCACTTCTGCAATCATAGATTCATTCATTTCAATTGGCGTGTTGAAGCGATTTGACATTTTGCCAAGATCAAGTGAAATAGCTGATGGTGCCCACGTCTGCTGACCAAGATTGGCTTGCATTTGGCGACCCGGATGGTTAATTTGAAGCCACATCTGAGCGCCTTTTGAGCGCCCAATTTGTGCCCATTTTTTAAAAGTATCTAGATGCTTATCATCTTCAAGCACGACACCGCCCGGTCCAGTCATCGCTCGGCGGTCTACCATTACATTTCCGGTAATGATTAGACCTACGCCACCATTTGCCCAAGCCTGATATAAACGCATTAATTCTTCTGATGGTGCATGATTTAAATCAGCCATGTTTTCTTCCATTGCTGCTTTAGCAATACGGTTAGGAACATATGAGCCATTTGGGAATACTAATTTTTCGAACACTTTCATTGGAATGACCTCATTCAGTATGGCTTTACTTTAAGGTTAAAGCTAACTTTAATGTCAATACCTTTTATTATTCCTCTCTTTATTACTTTTAATTTCATTGGGTTATAAATAAAAAAGAGGCACTTAATATGCCTCTTTTTTTAGAGTTTAAAGCTTTAAATTATTCGCGAATAAAGGCCAATAAATCAGCATTAATCACTTCATGGTTTACGGTTAACATACCGTGAGAAAAACCTGGGTAGATTTTGAGTTGGCTATTTTGAAGTAATTCAGCAGATTTTACGCCAGAAGTTTTATACGGCACGATCTGGTCGTCGTCACCATGCAACACCAAAACAGGAACCGTGATTTTCTTTAAATCTTCGGTGAAGTCAGTTTGTGAGAATGCCACAATACCATCGTAATGTGCTTTTGCACTACCCGTCATACCCTGACGCCACCAGTTCGAAAGGATACCTTCAGATGGTTTCGCATCTGGTCGGTTAAAACCATAGAACGGGCCAGATGGAAGATCACGGAAAAATTGCGCACGGTTTGTGAGTACTTGATTTTGAAGGTCATCAAAAACTTCTTTTGGTAAACCTTCGAGATTATTTTCAGTTTTAACCATTAGTGGAGGAACTGCACTCACAAGGACTGCTTTGTTAACATTTTCCTGACCATGACGTGCAATATAGCGGACTACCTCGCCACCACCAGTTGAGTGTCCAATATGAATTGCATTTTTAATGTTCAGATGTTTAACCACTTCTGCAACGTCATCTGCATAGTGGTCCATATCATGACCATCCCACACTTGACTTGAGCGCCCGTGCCCACGTCTGTCATGAGCAACTACGCGGAAACCTTCTTTAAGGAAAAAAAGCAATTGTGTGTCCCAATCATCTGAACTTAAAGGCCAACCGTGATGAAAAAATAAAACTTGGGCATCGCGTGGCCCCCAGTCTTTATAGAAAATGTCTACGCCATCTTTTGTGGTTACATATCCCATCTTTGTACTCCTGCTGAAAATCTGCTTCTAGATTCGTTATAAAGGTATGAATATTTATCGTAAGATTAAAGTTAGCTTTAAGGTCAATAGCCTCAATCTTATTGTTAAAATAAAATTTATATGAAGACTCTACTGTACTCTGTATCTTTTTAATCTTTAATTGTTTTTTATTTTATTTCTTTTAAATGTCAAAGACTTTACAGCTAGAAATTAAAGTCTTGACTTTAAAGTGAACTTTAACCTTATAGTGCCGACATTGGCTATAAATTAACACGTCTTGATAAAGACAACGGTAGCTACGCGGTCAATTAATGTAAAGGTGAACTCCAATGAATATAAAACAACAATTTACTGAGGTTGAATTTGGACAACAAAAAATCAAAGTACCCAAAGGTGGTTATTATGACCGTTTTAGAATGAATCCCGATTTAGATGAAGTCGCTCAAGACCCTGCTGCTGGCAATATCGACTTTTTCCGTCATATTCCTAAAAAATTAGTTGAATCAAGAGTTGGACCTGTTTGGGCACCGAACTTTTATTATCGTAGTGCAAATGTTCAGCTATTAATGCTTGCTCCCATTAAACAGATTAAGGCAAAACTTCCTGATGCTTTAACGCCCTTACAACCATTTCCTGATTATGGGTTAGTCGCCGTCACTTTTTTCTCTTATTCGGTTTGTGACAATGACCCGTATAACGAGGTGTCGATTGCGATTGTTGTACGTAAACCCAAGGCTCGTGGGCCTCACATCGCAGAGTTAATGAAATCGATGCGTCAACGCCACTTTCATGCACATGTTTTAGCTTTGCCTGTAGATACAGAAATTGCTAGAGTCCGTGGTGTATATGGTTACCAGTTACCAAAATGGTTAACTAAAATTGACGTCAACATTAGTTCAAAAGAGGTTCAAGCTAAAATTTTCGATGTTAATGGAAAATTAGATTTAAGCTTGAAAACCTTAGTACCGAATTTAAAACATGTCGCTTCTGAAACACATATCAACAAAGCCACTATGTTACATGTTGTTGATGGGAAATGGCATCGAACAGAAGTTCAGTCCAATATTCTTTCTTTCGCTCAAAAACTTTTCCCAAAGAATGTTCAACTCGAGAAAAATGAAGGGCCTTTAACTACATTGCTAAATGAGCTAGGTGCCTCAAGAATTCTCCGCTTAGATGTTATTGAAGATGCTCAAGTCGTGCTTAATTTGCCTACTCCGCTATAGATTTATTTTTAGGATATGAAAAGAGACCAACTAGTGGTCTCTTTTTCATTTTTAGATCGCTGCTTTGGTCATCTCACCATTGACCAGTCTTAAAATCTGCAATGGGTTG
>NZ_JAHPTU010000017.1:0-54213 GCF_025514355.1 Acinetobacter sp. WU_MDCI_Abxe161 | reverse complement strand
ACCCAGGTCTACGTTTTGCGATCCGTGAAGGTGGTCGTACTGTAGGTGCTGGTGTTGTTGCGAAAGTAACTGCATAAGCATATTATAGTGACGGATTACGTCTCAGGTTGAGGGCTTTGGCTCTCAACTTGCATTATAGGTCAGTAGTTCAATTGGTAGAGCGTCGGTCTCCAAAACCGAATGTTGGGGGTTCGAGTCCCTCCTGACCTGCATATTTTGAAATAAAAAGCTTGATGCTGGCTTAGTTGTTCATATAATAAGTCGCGAGTTCTACGACGAGTACAAAAATGTCGAATGATAAATCGCGTGACGCATTGAGCGACGCGCCAATTCCTCAAAGAAATAATTCTGCTGAAGTTGTTCGTTCTGGTTCGCCTCTAGACATTGTTCTATGGGTGATTGCAATAGCATTGTTGCTTTTAGCTACCATGGTGAATCAGCACTTACCAGCGTATTGGGCGCCTGCAAATAATGTTTGGGTGCGCGTTGGGGCAATTTTTGCTTGTATCGTTGTGGCTTTAGGTTTATTATACGCCACCCATCAAGGTAAAGGCTTCGTTCGTTTGCTAAAAGATGCACGAGTCGAATTGCGTCGAGTAACTTGGCCAACAAAACAAGAAACAGTCACTACTTCGTGGCAGGTTCTATTGGTTGTAGTTGTTGCATCACTGGTTTTATGGTGCTTTGACTATGGTTTGGGTTGGTTAATTAAGTTGATTATCGGGTAAAAGAGCTATGAAACGTTGGTACATTATTCATGCCTACTCTGGCTATGAAAAACAAGTGTTGCGTTCACTTACAGAACGAATCCAGCGTAGCGCTGTTGCTGATAGCTTTGGTGATGTCCTTGTTCCTACCGAAGAAGTGGTGGAAATGAAGGATGGTAAGAAACGTAAATCTGAGCGTAAATTCTTTCCTGGCTATGTGTTAGTCGAAATGGAAATGAATGATGATACTTGGCATATTGTTAAAGAATGTCCAAAGGTTCTAGGTTTTATCGGTGGTACACCTGAAAAACCAGCACCAATCACTCAGCGTGAAGCAGATGCGATTCTTGCGCGTGTACGTAATACTGGTGAAGCACCACGTCCTAAAACGATGTTTGAGCCAGGTGAAGAATTACTTGTTATTGACGGTCCATTCACAGACTTTAAAGGTGTGGTGGAAGAAGTTCAATACGATAAGTCACGTTTAACGTTGACGATTAATGTATTTAATCGACCAACTCAGGTTGAACTCGAATTTCGCCAAGTCGAAAAAACGATTTAATCTTAATTGGTTGAAAAGCGCCCGATTTTATCGGGCATTGTTGTTGTAACAGTAGTGTTGCGTAAAGATTGGGGAGCCTAGCGGCGTTTGTACCCAGAGGTATTTTAAAATGGCTAAGAAGATTGACGGCTATATCAAGCTGCAAGTTCCAGCTGGTAAAGCAAATCCATCTCCACCAATTGGTCCTGCGTTAGGTCAACGTGGTGTAAACATCATGGCATTCTGTAAAGAATTCAATGCTGCTACACAAAAAGTTGAACCAGGTCTTCCAATTCCTGTAGTGATTACTGTGTACAACGACAAGTCGTTCACATTCATCATGAAAACTCCTCCAGCTTCTATTCTTCTTAAGAAAGCTGCTGGTATTCAAAAGGGTTCATCTGTACCAAACAAAACTAAAGTTGGTAAGTTGACTCGTGCTCAGTTAGAAGAAATTGCGACTACTAAAGAACCAGATTTAACTGGTGCTGATTTAGACGCACGTGTTCGTACCATCGCTGGTTCTGCACGTTCTATGGGCTTGGAAGTGGAGCTATAAGACATGGCAAAGTTAACTAAACGTCAAAAAGCCATTGCTGCTGCTGTTGAAGCAAACAAAGTTTACACTTTGGAAGAAGCGGTACAAGTTCTTAACAGCCTACCTGCTGCAAAGTTCAAAGAATCTTTGGACGTAGCTGTAAACCTTGGTGTAGATCCACGTAAATCTGATCAGGTTGTTCGTGGCGCAACTACATTACCTGCAGGTACTGGTAAAACTGTACGTGTAGCTGTATTTGCTCAAGGCGCTCAAGCAGAAGCTGCTAAAGAAGCTGGTGCTGATGTTGTAGGTTTTGATGACCTTGCTGAAAGCATCCAAGGTGGAAACCTTGACTTTGATGTTGTAATCGCTGCTCCTGACGCTATGCGTGTTGTTGGTAAGCTCGGTACAATTCTTGGTCCACGTGGTTTAATGCCAAACCCTAAAGTTGGTACTGTAACTCCTGATGTAGCGAATGCTGTTAAAAACGCTAAATCTGGTCAGGCCCGTTACCGTGTAGACAAAGCGGGTATTATCCATGCTGCGATCGGTCAATTAGGCTTTGATGCTGCTGCTATCCGTCAAAACGTTGAAACCTTAGTTGCTGACTTGAAAAAGTTAAAACCTGCAACTTCTAAAGGTGTATACATCAAAAAGATCACTTTGAGCTCAACTATGGGTCCTGGTCTTACTGTTGATGTAAACAACGTTTCTAACTAAGTTTAGACTTAGTAAAGAATTTTAAAGTCCTGATAGAGGACAGAGCCTAAATAGAAATATTTTTCTATTAGGTTGGGGGAGGCCAAAGCCTTATCCCTTACTCATCAGGCGGACTTTGAATTGATAAATGAGAATTTATCAGCGTCAAAGACCTCAGGCGAAAAGATGTTGTTTTCGAATAGCACTTTTCTTAATAAAACAGCCTGCGTAGACGCGGTGGTGTGATTTGTTCCTCCTCCGCGTGTAAGTCGAAAGGCTTACGAATTGGGAGTGTGCCCAGTGGGTACATAAATCACCTTAGGAGGTTTTACAATGGCTCTTCTTATTGAAGACAAAAAACAGATCGTTGCGGAAGTAAGTGAAGTTGCTTCTAAGGCGTTTGCAGCCGTTGTTGCTGACTACCAAGGCTTAAGCGTAGAGCAATTAACAACACTTCGTGTTGAAGCTCGTAAGTTGGGTGTTTCTACACGTATTGTACGTAACACTTTGGCTAAACGCGCACTTCAAGATACTCAATTCAATATCTTGAGCGACAACCTTGTTGGTCCAACAATTCTAGGTTTTTCAACTTCTGAAGATGACATGGGTGCAGCTGCACGTTTGTTCGAAGAATTTGCTAAAACTAACAAAGCATTTGAGTTAAAAGCTGCTGCATTTGACGGCAAAGTTTATCAAGGTGCTGACGTTAGCGTAATTGCAAACCTTCCGAACCAAGAGAAAGCTCTTACTATGCTTGCCTCTGTCCTTCAAGCTCCTATTTCGAAATTGGGTCGCCTTATTACAGCGCTCAAAGAGAAAAACGAGTCAGAAGCTGCTTAATCAATTTTACACACCATTCAATATCCATTTGGAGTTATTCTCATGGCTTTAACTAACGAAGAAATCTTAAACGCAGTTGCTGAAAAAACTGTTCTTGAACTTGTTGAATTAATTTCTGCTTTCGAAGAGAAATTCAACGTTTCAGCTGCAGCTGTTGCTGTTGCTGCTCCAGCTGGTGGCGCTGCTGCTGCTGCTGAAGAACAATCTGAATTCAACGTTGAGTTGACTTCTTTCGGTGCTAACAAAGTAGCTGTAATTAAAGCAGTTCGTGAAGCAACTGGCCTTGGTCTTAAAGAAGCTAAAGACCTAGTTGAAGGTGCTCCTCAAGTTCTTAAAGAAGGCGTTTCTAAAGAAGAAGGCGAAGAACTTAAGAAGAAACTTGAAGAAGCTGGTGCTACAGTTACACTTAAGTAATTGTAAAAGGAGTCGGTTTTTAAATCGGCTCCATAAAATGGCTGATGGCTCTTGGGTCATCAGCCTTTTTGCGTTACAATAATCGGCTCGATTTTTGTAAGTTTTGTTTGATTTTTGAGAAAATCAAAATAAAACAATAAATTTCAAATGTTTACCAATATTTTTCTTTTTTAAAAATATTGTTAAGCGTTTTTATACCACTAAAAATTGCAGCATTTGTAAACAGTGGTGGCCATATCGGCCTGCGTAATTCCTTCTGAGCCCGTTCTGCAGGCGGGCTTAGTTTACTTTCCGAGGACTCCAGATGGCATACTCATATACCGAAAAGAAACGGATCCGTAAGAATTTTGGTAAATTGCCCCAAGTAATGGATGCACCGTACTTACTATCGATTCAGGTCGATTCGTACAGAACATTCTTGCAAGATGGCAAAACTCCAAAAAACCGCGAAGATATCGGTCTCCAAGCCGCATTTCGTTCAGTTTTTCCTATCGAAAGTTATTCTGGCAATGCTGCTTTAGAATTTGTTGAGTATAGCCTTGGTAAACCTGAGTTCGATGTACGCGAATGTATTCTTCGTGGTTCGACTTATGCGGCACCAATGCGCGTTAAAATTCGTTTGATTATTAAAGATCGCGAAACTAAATCAATTAAAGACGTACGAGAACAAGAAGTCTATATGGGTGAAATTCCACTCATGACTGAAAACGGTACATTCGTCATTAATGGTACTGAGCGTGTAATCGTATCTCAATTACATCGTTCACCAGGCGTTTTCTTTGATCACGATAAAGGTAAAACCCACTCAAGTGGTAAAGTGTTGTATTCAGCACGTATCATTCCTTACCGTGGTTCATGGTTAGACTTCGAATTTGATGCGAAAGACTTAGTTTACGTACGTATTGACCGTCGTCGTAAATTACTTGCTACTGTTGTATTACGTGCACTAGGTTATAACAACGAACAAATCTTGAATTTGTTCTATGAAAAAGTACCTGTGTATCTTGATATGGGTAGTTACCAGATTGACCTAGTCCCTGAACGTTTACGTGGGGAAATGGCGCAATTTGATATTGCTGACAATGACGGTAAAGTTATTGTTGAGCAAGGTAAACGTATTAATGCTCGTCACGTACGTCAAATGGAAGCTGCTGGTTTAACAAAACTTTCAGTTCCTGATGAATACTTATATGAGCGTATTACTGCTGAAAATATTACTTTACGTGATGGTGAAGTAATTGCTGCTAATACTTTGTTAAGCCATGAAGTTATGGTGAAACTAGCAGAAGGTGGTGTTAAACAGTTCAATATCTTGTTTACGAACGATATTGACCGTGGTTCGTTTGTTGCTGACACATTACGTGCAGATACAACAGCTGGCCGTGAAGAAGCATTAGTTGAAATTTATAAAGTAATGCGTCCAGGCGAGCCGCCAACAAAAGAAGCTGCTGAAAACTTATTCAATAACTTATTCTTCTCTTCTGAGCGTTATGACTTATCTCCAGTAGGTCGTATGAAGTTCAACCGTCGTTTGGGTCGTCCATACGAAGTTGGTACTGACCAGAAGTCACGTGAAGTAGAAGGTATTTTATCGCACGAAGATATCATTGATGTATTACGTACATTAGTTGAAATCCGTAACGGTAAAGGTGAAGTCGACGATATCGATCACTTGGGTAACCGTCGTGTACGTTCTGTTGGTGAAATGACTGAGAACCAATTCCGTGTTGGTTTGGTTCGTGTTGAACGTGCTGTTAAAGAGCGTTTAAGCCAAGCAGAAACAGATAACTTGTCTCCGCAAGATTTAATTAACGCTAAACCAGTTGCAGCTGCAATCAAAGAATTTTTTGGTTCAAGCCAGTTATCTCAGTTCATGGACCAAAACAACCCATTATCTGAGATTACGCATAAGCGTCGTGTATCAGCGCTTGGGCCTGGTGGTTTAACACGTGAACGTGCGGGCTTTGAGGTACGTGACGTACATCAAACTCACTATGGTCGTGTATGTCCAATTGAAACGCCGGAAGGTCCAAACATTGGTTTGATCAACTCGCTTTCTGTATATGCAAAAGCAAATGACTTCGGTTTCTTGGAAACACCTTACCGTAAAGTGGTAGATGGTCGAGTCACTGATGCAGTTGAATACCTATCTGCGATTGAAGAAGTAGGCACTGTTATTGCACAGGCCGATTCTGCAGTAGATAAAGATGGCAACTTAACAGAAGAGTTTGTTTCTGTTCGTCATCAAGGTGAATTCGTACGTATGCCACCAGAAAAAGTGACGCATATGGACGTTTCTGCTCAGCAGGTTGTATCTGTTGCTGCATCACTTATTCCATTCCTTGAACACGATGATGCGAACCGTGCGCTTATGGGTTCAAACATGCAACGTCAGGCAGTTCCTACTCTACGTGCGGATAAACCGCTTGTAGGTACAGGTATGGAAGCGAACGTTGCACGTGACTCTGGTGTGTGTGTGATCGCAAACCGTGGTGGTGCAATTGAATACGTAGATGCTTCTCGTATCGTTATTCGTGTAAACGAAGATGAAATGATTGCTGGTGAGGCTGGTGTAGATATCTACAACCTCATTAAATATACGCGTTCTAACCAGAACACTTGTATCAACCAAAATATTATCGTGAATTTAGGCGACAAAGTTGCTCGCGGTGATATCTTGGCAGACGGTCCGTCTACAGATATGGGTGAGCTTGCGCTTGGTCAAAACATGCGCGTTGCGTTCATGACTTGGAACGGTTACAACTATGAAGACTCGATCTTATTATCTGAGCGAGTACTTCAAGAAGACCGTTTAACTTCTATTCATATTCAAGAATTATCTTGTGTAGCGCGTGATACTAAGTTAGGTGCAGAAGAAATTACTGCCGATATTCCTAACGTTGGTGAAGCTGCACTTTCTAAACTTGATGAATCAGGTATCGTTTATATCGGTGCTGAAGTTACAGCAGGCGACATCCTTGTTGGTAAAGTAACCCCTAAAGGTGAAACTCAGTTAACTCCTGAAGAAAAATTGCTTCGCGCAATCTTTGGTGAGAAAGCAGCTGATGTTAAAGATTCATCTTTACGTGTTCCATCTGGTACAAAAGGTACAGTTATCGACGTTCAAGTCTTCACTCGTGATGGCTTAGAGAAAGATGATCGTGCATTAGCTATCGAAAAAGCACAGCTTGATGCTTACCGTAAAGACTTGAAAGAAGAATACAAGATCTTTGAAGAAGCAGCTCGTGAGCGTGTAATTCGTTTGCTTAAAGGCCAAGAGTCTAATGGCGGTGGTTCAACTAAACGTGGTGACAAACTCGTTGAAGAAGTGTTATCAGGTTTAGAGCTTGTTGATTTACTTGAAATCCAACCAGCAGATGAAGCAATTGCTGAGCGTTTAACTCAAATTCAAGTGTTCTTAAAAGAAAAGAGCGCAGAAATTGATGAGAAATTCGCTGAGAAGAAACGTAAGCTTGCAACAGGTGATGAATTAACAACAGGTGTATTGAAAGTTGTTAAAGTTTACTTAGCTGTTAAACGTCGTATTCAGCCTGGTGATAAGATGGCTGGTCGTCACGGTAACAAGGGTGTTGTATCTAACATCCTACCTGTTGAAGACATGCCACACGATGCTAACGGTGTGCCGGTAGATATCGTATTGAACCCGCTGGGTGTACCATCTCGTATGAACGTGGGTCAGATTCTTGAGACTCACTTAGGGATGGCGGCTAAAGGGCTTGGTGATAAAATCGAGAAAATGTTGAAAGAACAACGTACAGTTTTAGAACTGCGTGAATTCTTAGACAAGATTTATAACAAAGTCGGTGGTGAGCAAGAAGATCTTGATAGCTTAACTGATGATGAAATCTTAGCACTTTCAGGCAACTTGCGTGCAGGTGTGCCTTTAGCTACTCCTGTATTCGATGGTGCTGAAGAAAGTCAAATTAAAGACTTACTTGAGTTAGCTGGTATTTCACGTACAGGTCAAACAGTATTGTATGATGGCCGTACAGGTGAACAGTTTGATCGTCCAGTAACTGTAGGTTACATGTACATGCTCAAATTAAACCACTTGGTTGACGACAAGATGCATGCGCGTTCAACTGGTTCTTACTCTCTTGTTACACAGCAACCGCTTGGTGGTAAAGCACAATTCGGTGGTCAGCGTTTCGGTGAGATGGAGGTCTGGGCACTTGAAGCTTACGGCGCAGCATATACTCTCCAAGAGATGTTAACTGTTAAGTCGGATGACGTTGAAGGTCGTACACGCATCTATAAGAATATTGTAGATGGTAACCATTATATGGATCCGGGTATGCCTGAATCGTTCAACGTATTGACCAAAGAGATCCGTTCTTTAGGTATCAACATTGAACTGAAAAATGGTGATTAAGTCTTAAGACTCACGATTTTTTAGGTAAAAACAATATTTGTGACCCAGTCGGGTAAGCGCTGCTTCCCGACACACGGAGAAAAAAATTGAAAGACTTGCTCGATATCATGCGTAAGAAAACGGACTCAGATGGTCATGCACCAATTGAGTTTGACCGTATCCGTATTGGTCTTGCGTCACCAGAAATGATTAAGTCATGGTCTCATGGTGAAGTTAAAAAACCTGAGACAATTAACTACCGTACTTTTAAACCAGAACGTGACGGTTTGTTCTGTGCCAAAATCTTTGGTCCAGTAAAAGATTACGAATGCTTGTGTGGTAAATACAAGCGTATGAAATACAAAGGCGTCATTTGTGAAAAATGTGGCGTTGAAGTAACTACAGCGAAAGTTCGTCGTGAACGTATGGGTCACATTGAGCTTGCTTCTCCAGTTGCACATATCTGGTTCTTAAAATCGTTACCGAGCCGTATCGGTTTATTACTTGATATGACACTACGTGATATCGAACGTGTATTGTATTTCGAATCATACGTTGTAACTGACCCTGGTATGACTCCGTTTGAAAAGTATCAACTTTTAACAGACGAAGAATACTTCAATGCACTTGAAGAGCACGGTGATGAATTCACTGCGAAAATGGGTGCAGAAGCGGTTCAGGACTTGTTGAAAGATATCGATCTTGAAGCTGAAATCGCACGTTTACGTGAAGAAATCCCTCAAACAACTTCTGAAACGAAGTTGAAAAAGGCGTCTAAGCGCTTGAAATTGATGGAAGCATTCAAAGATTCAAACAACAAGCCAGAATGGATGGTGATGAATGTACTTCCTGTACTTCCACCTGACTTACGTCCATTAGTTCCACTTGAAGGTGGTCGTTTTGCGACTTCTGACTTGAACGATTTATATCGTCGTGTCATTAACCGTAACAACCGTTTGAAGCGTCTTCTTGACCTTGCTGCTCCAGATATCATCGTACGTAACGAAAAACGTATGTTACAAGAGTCTGTAGACGCATTGCTTGATAACGGTCGTCGTGGTCGTGCGATTACTGGTTCTAACAAACGTCCATTAAAATCTTTGGCAGATATGATCAAAGGTAAACAAGGTCGTTTCCGTCAGAACTTATTAGGTAAACGTGTTGACTATTCTGGTCGTTCGGTAATTACTGTAGGTCCTACTTTACGTCTTCACCAATGTGGTCTTCCGAAGAAAATGGCACTTGAATTATTCAAGCCATTTATTTTCGCGAAGCTACAAGCTTCGGGTCAGGCGACTACCATTAAAGCTGCGAAGAAAATGGTTGAGCGTGAGACTCCGGAAGTTTGGGACGTTCTTGCTTCTGTAATTCGTCAACATCCAGTCATGTTGAACCGTGCGCCAACACTTCACCGTTTAGGTCTTCAAGCATTTGAACCTATTCTTATTGAAGGTAAGGCAATCCGTCTTCACCCACTCGTTTGTGCTGCGTTTAACGCCGACTTCGATGGTGACCAAATGGCGGTACACGTTCCATTGACACTTGAAGCACAGTTAGAAGCTCGTGCATTGATGATGTCAACAAACAACATCTTGTCACCAGCAAACGGTGAACCGATCATCGTTCCTTCTCAGGACGTTGTCTTGGGTCTTTACTACATCACTCGTGATGCTGTAAATGCCAAAGGTGAAGGCATGGTGTTTGCGGATACTCACGAAGTAAACCGTGCGCTTGCTACTGGTCAGGTTGCGATCCATGCACGTGTTAAAGTACGTGTACATCAAACTGTTATCAATGAAAATGGTGAACGTGAACACGAAACTATTATTGTTGATACAACTCCTGGTCGTTGTTTGCTTTGGGAAATTGTTCCACAAGGCTTAAGCTTTGACATGATCAACCTTGAGATGACTAAAAAGAACATCTCTAAATTGATCAACTCTTGCTACCGTAAACTTGGTTTAAAAGATACAGTTATCTTTGCTGACCAATTAATGTACTTGGGCTTCCGTCAAGCGACTCGTTCAGGTGTATCTGTAGGTATGGAAGACATGCTCATTCCACCTACTAAGCACACTATTATCGATAAAGCAGAAACAGAAGTTCGTGAAATCGAACAACAGTTCGAACAAGGTTTCGTAACTGCTGGTGAGCGTTATAACAAAGTTGTCGATATCTGGGCGCGTACAAACGACCAAGTTGCTAAAGCAATGATGGATAACTTGTCTTATACACTTGTGAAAAACAAACAAGGTGAAGACGAGAAGCAAAAATCATTCAACAGCATCTATATGATGTCTGACTCTGGTGCCCGTGGTAGTGCGGCGCAGATTCGTCAGCTTGCTGGTATGCGTGGTTTGATGGCAAAACCGGATGGCTCGATTATTGAGACTCCGATTAAAGCGAACTTCCGTGAAGGTTTAACAGTACTTCAGTACTTTATTTCAACACACGGTGCGCGTAAAGGTTTGGCCGATACAGCATTGAAAACTGCGAACTCTGGTTACTTGACTCGTCGTCTTGTAGACGTAGCGCAAGACTTGGTAATTACTGAACCTGACTGTGGTACAGCGGGTGGTTTAGTAATGACTCCATTCATTCAAGGTGGTGATGTCATCGAGCCATTACGTGACCGCGTTTTAGGTCGTGTAACTGCTGAAGATGTACGTCGTGCATCTGATGATGAAGTTGTATTACCTCGTGGTACGTTAATTGACGAGAAAATCGCAGCTCAGCTTGAAGAAGCTGGTGTCGATGAAGTTAAAGTACGCTCTGTAATCGCATGTGAATCAACATTCGGTGTATGTGCTCGTTGTTATGGTCGTGACCTTGCACGTGGTCACTTGGTGAACCCAGGTGAATCAGTAGGTGTAATGGCTGCACAATCAATTGGTGAGCCAGGTACACAGTTAACGATGCGTACGTTCCACGTTGGTGGTGCTGCGAGCCGAACTTCTGCTGCAAACAGTGTTCAAGTACGTAACAAAGGTACTGTACGTTTCCATAACGTGAAAACTGTACAACATGCAAAAGGCCATTTGGTTTCAGTTTCGCGTTCAGGTGAAATTGGTATTGCCGATGATTTAGGTCGTGAGCGCGAGCGTTATAAACTTCCTTACGGTGCAAGCATCTTGTTGAAAGATGGTGAAGCTCTAGAAGCGGGCGGTATCGTAGCGACTTGGGATCCGCATACACATCCATTGGTAACAGAAGTTGCTGGTAAAGCGCGTTTCAGCCAAATCGCTGATGGCGTAACTGCAACATCGAAAACTGATGATGCAACTGGTATGACTACTGTTGAAATCTTGCCTGTAACAGCTCGTCCTGCTTCTGGTAAAGATTTACGTCCTGCAATCGTGTTGGATACAACAGATGGCGGCGAACAGTTCTACTTCTTGCCACAAAACACAATCGTAACTGTCCGTGATGGCGAAACGATCGGTGTGGGTGACGTTATTGGTCGTGTACCACAAGAAACATCACGTACTCGTGATATTACCGGTGGTCTTCCACGTGTAGCTGACTTGTTCGAAGCGCGTAAGCCAAAAGAACATGCGATTCTTGCTGAAGTATCAGGTGTTGTAAGCTTTGGTAAAGAAACTAAAGGTAAAAACCGTTTAGTGATTACTCCTGATGATGGTTCTGAGATTTACGAAGAGTTGATTCCAAAATGGCGTCAAATCAACGTGTTCGAGGGCGAGCATGTGAACCGTGGTGAGACTATTTCTGATGGTCCACAAAACCCACATGACATCTTGCGTTTGAAAGGTGAAGTTGCGTTAACTAACTACATCGTGAACGAAGTTCAAGACGTTTACCGTCTCCAAGGTGTAAAAATCAACGATAAGCACATTGAAGTTATCGTACGTCAAATGTTGCGTAAAGTTGATATCACTGATGGCGGTGATACAAGCTTCATTAAAGGCGAGCAAGTGGATTACATCCGCGTTGTTCAAGAGAACCAAGCTGTCTTGGCTCAGAACAAATTCCCTGCGAAGTTTGAACGTCAATTAATGGGTATTACTAAAGCATCGCTTTCTACTGACTCATTCATCTCTGCTGCATCGTTCCAGGAAACAACTCGTGTGTTAACTGAAGCGGCTGTAACAGGTAAAGAAGATGATTTACGTGGCTTGAAAGAAAACGTTGTAGTAGGTCGCTTGATCCCAGCAGGTACTGGTCTTGCATACCACTTAGAACGTCGTCGTCAAGAAGCAGAAGCTGCGGAACATGAGCTTCATAATGACTTCAGCGAAGTAGACCAAGCATTCAGCCAAGCATTAAACTCAGAACAATTCTAAGTTTAAACTGGCACTAGAAAAGGCACCTCAGGGTGCCTTTTTTATTAATCTTTATTTTTAACAATAAAAAGTTGTCATTACATAAACATATTAAAGAGTCATTAATTTATTACTTAAGCGGGATAAAAACTTCACAAAAATATATTAGGCTACCCGCTTATGAAGACTGGAGTATATCTAATGAAAAAAATGATGATGATTGTTAGTGTTGGCCTGATGTCAACAACTTTATTCGTTGGTTGCCAAAATGCTAGTCCAGAAAGTAAACGTATTGGTTCGGCAGCGATTGGTGGCGGTGCAGGCGGTGCGGTAGGGAAACATGTAGGCGGTAATATTGGTGCTGGCTTGGGAGCGGCACTCGGCGCAGGTGTTGCAGCTAATGCAAAAGGATCTAGCAGTAAAACAGTACGTAACAGTGCAATTGGTGCAGGTTTAGGTGCTGTTTTAGGTGGAGCTATCATCGGCGGCGATACTGGTGCTGCTACAGGTGGAGCACTTGGTGGTAGTGCAGGCGCGGCTTATGAAGAGAAGAAAGGAAAATACTAAAAGTATCCTTAATAAGATTTAAATTAAAGAAGCCTTTATATGAATAGAGGCTTCTTTTTTATAATTAAAATTTGGACGAATAAATAAAAAGAAGAGCTTTACAAAATATCTATCGATTAGGACAGACGAATAACACAATCTGATCAAATTCCTCATAAAAGAGGACTATTCTTTTCATTAGGACAAGTAGTAGTGAGTACGGTCATGAAAAAAACAATTGGATTAGTTTCTGCTTTAATGTTGTCTACACTTATGTTCACAGGCTGTCAAAATATGAGCCCATCTGACCAACGTATTGGTGCAGCGGCAGCAGGTGGAGCACTTGGTGGCGGCTTAGGTAACCATGTCGGTGGCGGTATTGGTGCAGGTTTAGGTGCAGCAGTCGGTGCGGGTGTCGGTTCTAATACTCAAGGTGGTAGTAAACAAACAACGACCAAGAGCGCAATTGGTGCTGGTATTGGTTCTGTAGTAGGTAAAGCATTGATTGGCGGTGACTCTGGTGCAGCGATTGGTGGTGCAATCGGTGGTGGTGCTGGTGCTGCTATTGAAGAGAAAAAATAAAAGGTTTGTAGATTTATAAAATAAGCGCTAATAAGCGCTTATTTTTATTGAGGGAAAGGCTTAGCTTTTTTACGTCTGATATAAAGTGTTTTTTGAACCTCTGCAATTCGTACCCCGGATTCATCAAAGATATTTAGATGATAGGTTCTTAAAACAGGTGCGTAGTTTTCGGCAAGTTCACGAATTTGTTCAATTTCGGCTAAATCGACTCGAATATCTGCATGTACAGTACTGCGGCCAGGCGAAAGAAAATTAATTTCAGCAGCTTTATCCCAAACAATATATTTTGATCCGAGATGATGCATAAGAATCATCATATAAAATGGGTCAACCATTGAATAAAGACTTCCACCAAAATGTGTACCGACTAAATTTTGGTTTTTCCAAGTCAGCTGCATCTTTACACGCACATGGCAAAGTTCTAAATTCATGATTTCAATATAAATCCCTGCACCACGATAAGGGGGATAGTGATTAAATAGAAATTTTGAAATCGTAGGATTGTTCTGAAGTCTTCTTAAAATAGCCATAATAGTCAATTTTTTTTATTGCAACAGTATTCATACTAGATAAGTATCATCTTTTTTATATTGATGGCAATGCTCTATCCGACTAACGACATGATCGATTGAAAAACAAGATAGGAAATGATTATGCAGCCAAAAGTTCATACAGTAACAACAAGTGATCAACAAACGCTTTATGCTAAAGCATGGGGTGATGAAAAAAATACACCATTGGTTTTAGTACATGGCTATCCAGACAATCAAGAAGTATGGGAATCAATCATTGAGCATTTGATCAATGACTTCTATATTGTTACTTACGATGTGCGTGGAGCAGGTTTGTCATCTATACCAAAACGTATACGCGATTATCGTTTAGAGCGTTTATCTTTAGATTTACAAGAAGTAGTAGATGAGTTATTACCGAATCGCCAATTCCATATGGCTGCACATGATTGGGGTTCTATTCAGTCTTGGGAATCGGTCACTGAGCCTAAATTTAAAGGACGTTTATTATCATACACAACCATTTCTGGGCCGTGTCTTGATCATGCTGCTTTATTTTTGCGTGATAAATTTAAATCTTCGCCAGCCCAAATTTTAAAAATATTAACCAAATCTTGGTATATCGGGGCATTTCATCTTCCACTGCTCGCACCAACAGTATGGTCTCTTTTTAGTCCAGAAAAATGGGGTAAAATTCTTACTCAATTAGAAAGAAAAAATAATTTACCTTTAAATAATAATATTAATGCTGATGGTAAATATGGCATTAATTTATATCGTGCCAATTTTATTCCTCGCTTAACTGGCCCACGTCAACGTTATGCACAGTGCCCAGTAAAAGCGGTTATTTTAAAATATGATACGTTTGTGAGTCCTGAATACATCACTGAGGCTATGCCACAGTGGGTTGAAAATTTTGAATATGTAGAGCTTGAGGCAAATCACTGGGCCATTCTGAGTGAGCCTGAGAAAATAGCAACCCATATTCGTGAATTTATTAAAGCTCAAGCTTAAGAATAGAGTGACTGCATAAAACTGTTAATTCGGCGATATTTTCGGCTTCATAGATATGAATCTGCTAGAATATCGCCTTTTGTTTTGCTCTGAACTTATTCATGAATGCTGTCGTTATTGCGATTGCAGTGATGTTCTTATTATCACTGGCGCGCGTTTCTGTCGTACTGACTTTAGTGGTTTCTGCCATTGTGGGCGGCCTCGTAGCAGGTTTAAGCCTTTCTCAAACCGTTGAAGCTTTTAACGCTGGTCTTGGCGATGGTGCTGAAGTTGCACTTGCCTATGCAGTGTTAGGGGCATTTGCTCTGGCACTTTCAAAATCTGGATTACCTGATTTACTTGCCCATAAGCTGATTGGTTTATTGGGAATGGAAGCTGGAAAAAGCCGTCAGACTAAAGTGAAATATCTACTTTTAGGTATTTTATTAATTTCTGCTATTTTCTCTCAAAACCTTATTCCAGTTCATATTGCTTTTATTCCTGTATTGGTTCCGCCTCTATTAAAGGTAATGAACCATCTAAAATTAGACCGCCGAGCAGCAGCTTGTGTACTTACGCTAGGGTTAGTAGGTACTTATATCTTTCTTCCAGTTGGATTCGGTGCAATTTTCCTTGAACAGATTTTGATGGGAAATATTAACAAGATTGGCGCGGCGTACGGCTTACATGTTGATCGGGCAATGATGCCAATTGGCATGGCTATTCCTGTTTTAGGTATGGTGTTAGGCACCTTGGTTGCGGTATTTATTAGTTATCGTAAACCAAGAATTTATGTCGATCGTGCAATTACCCCTGTGGCTACGATTGATTTAGATAAACCTCTTCGCGCAACGACCCAAGCTGAAACAGCAGACTTAAAAGCAGACGCGGAAGAGCTAAAGCATGAAGCAGAGCAAGCACCAGTTATTGCAAAGAAAACGATCTTGATGGCATTACTTGCAATTGGCTTGACGCTTGCCGCGCAGCTGTATTCAGGTTCGATGATTTTGGGTGGTTTAGTTGGTTTTGCTGTTCTATCTACTGCCGGAATTTTCAAATGGCAAGATGCAGATGATGTCTTTGTACAAGGCATGCGAATGATGGCTTTAGTCGGTTTCATCATGATTTCTGCTGCCGGTTTCGCCTCGGTTATGACTCATACTGGTGATATTAATCAGTTAGTAAATGGGGTAGTCGAGATTATCGGAGATAACCGTGCACTTGCTGCTTTCTTAATGCTTTGTATTGGCTTATTTGTGACAATTGGTATTGGTTCATCTTTCTCAAGTGTTCCTGTGTTAGCTGTTATTTATGTGCCTTTATGTGTGCAATTTGGTTTCTCTCCATTAGCAACGATTGCACTTATTGGTACGGCAGCAGCATTAGGTGATGCTGGATCACCAGCTTCTGACTCAACTTTAGGACCAACAGCTGGTTTGGGAGTAGATGGTCAACATGACCATATTTGGGATACAGTTGTACCTACCTTTATTCACTTTAATATTCCGCTATTAATTTTTGGCTGGATTGCTGCCATGGTTTTATAGTTTTTTATAAAATATTAAAATATAAACCTTCTTAATCATAATCTTTAGATTTAAATTAAGAAGGTTTTTTATTGCTTAAATAAAACATGTATTTTAAATAAATTATATTAAAATACTCAGAATTGAAAGTATATTAAAATAGTTGGTAATATAAAATAATCTTGATTAATATGGTTGGAATTAAAGTCTATTAAAACGGTTGGTTAATATATAATTTTATTTAAAACAGTTATTTAAAAATAAATAATAAGATAATTTTATAATGAGTATTGCATGGTTTTAAAATAAATGTTTATTATAAATATAAATAAGGTTGGAGATATTAAAGTGCTCAAAAAAGCTTTGGTTATTGCATTAATGGGGGTTTCTTCTTTTACTTTTGCCGGTAACTGGCAAGTGAAATTTGGTGGCAGTTTTATTGCTCCCTCAGAAGATACAACAACACCTTTAGGTGTAGTAAAAGCAGATCAAGAATATGCATTTACACCATCGGTAGAATACTTTTTTGGTCAATCTCCATTTTCAGCAGAGTTATTATTAGCAACACCAGTTAATCATGATGTTTTGTTAGATGGAAATAAAGTAGCGCGTATTAAACAGTTACCACCAACGATTACTGCTAAATATCATTTTAAAAACTCGACTCGTTTTACCCCATATATTGGTATCGGTGCAACAGCATTTATTCCTTGGGACGAGCAGGGTGTTGCAGACAAAGTAAAAGAAGATTTTGGTGTAGCAGGCCAAGTCGGTTTTAATTTCCAACCTGCTGATGCTAAAAACTGGGGTGTATTTGTAGACGTACGTTATGCTGATTTAAGTCCTGAAGTTACTTTAACAAATGGCGCTAAATTTGATCTAGATATTAATCCTTTTGTTTACACACTAGGTTATAGCTATAAATTCTAAGCATAATAATAAATAGAAAAATATAATAATAAACCTAGACTCAGGCACCTCACATATATTTTATGTGAGGTTTTTTTTATACACTTTATTTGCACTAAAAAAAGCATAAAACAGACAGTTTTATACATATTTAAAGCAAGTTTTTTTCTAAACTAATTTCTATTCATTACAAACATGGGAAGAAAAACATGAATAACAAATTAGCGATTTGTTTCGCATTTCTGAGCGGTATTGCTTTTACACAAAGTTCACAAGCTGCGAGTTTTTCGTGTAATGCTGCAAAAACGAAAACGGAAAAAAGTATTTGTAAAAATCTTTCTTTAAATGATGCTGATGTAAAAATGGCAACAACGTATCAAATTGTCCTGCACGCTTTACCTATGGGTGGTCGTGATAGTCAGAAAGATGCTCAATACCAATGGTTGAAAAAGCGAAATGCTTGTGCGGCTAACGTAAGTTGTATTAGCAATGCTTATCAACAACGCCAAAAACAGTTAGACACGATATTGCAAGATAGAGTGTTAAGCCACGGTCCATTTTAATTAGAGTAAAAATTTTTAATATTCAGGATTGAAAAATTCTAGAAGTACTCCATTCATAAAGCATTCGAGAACAAACAGCTTCAAAATTTAAGGAGTGATTTATGAGTGAACAAGCATCACAAAATTATAGTTTCCAAGCAGAAGTTGCACAGCTTTTACATTTAGTGACGCATTCTCTCTATTCTAACCCTGAGATTTTCTTACGTGAGCTTATCTCTAATGCATCAGATGCATGTGATAAGTTGCGTTTTGAAGGAATTAATCATCCTGAATATTATGAAAATGATCCGGACTTGCATGTACGAATCAGCTTAAATAAAGAAGATAAAACCTTAACAATTTCTGATAACGGTATTGGTTTAAGTCAACAAGAAGCAATTGATAACTTAGGTACGATTGCGAAGTCAGGTACTAAAGATTTCATGTCAAAATTGACGGGCGATCAAAAAGCAGATGCTCAATTGATCGGTCAATTTGGTGTTGGTTTTTATTCAGGTTTTATTGTTGCCGATAAAATTACGGTTGAATCACGCCGTGCGGGTCTAGATGCATCTGAAGGGGTGCGCTGGATTAGTGGCGGTACAGGTGAGTTTAAAGTTCAGCAAATTGATAAGGCTTCACGTGGTACCGACATTATTCTTCACTTACGTGATGACGCGCTTGATTATCTAGAGTCTTATAAAGTTAAGCAGATCGTTAATAAATACTCTGACCACATTAGCTTGCCAATTGAAATGCAAAAAGAAGTTTGGCAGGAAGAAGAGGTTGCTGAAGGGGAAGAGCCTAAAGGCGGCCAAATGGTCAAAACTGACGAGTGGGAAGCAATTAACTCAGCAAGTGCATTATGGACACGTAACAAGAGTGAAGTCACGGAAGAGCAATATGTTGAGTTCTATAAAAACTTAACGCATGACTTTGAAGCACCACTGGCTTGGGCACATAACCGTGTTGAAGGTAGTACTGAATATACGCAATTACTTTATATTCCAAGTAAAGCACCACATGACATTTTTACACGAGAAGCAAAAGCGGGAATTAAGCTATATGTAAAACGTGTCTTTATTATGGATGATGCGGATAATTTAATTCCAAACTATTTACGCTTTGTTCAAGGTGTTGTGGATAGTGCGGATTTACCGCTTAATGTTAGCCGTGAGTTGTTGCAAGAAAGCCGTGATGTCAAAACAATTCGTGAAGGTAATGCGCGCCGTGTATTAACTTTGCTTGATGGTTTAGCTAAATCAGAAGATGAAAAAGACCAAGAAAAATTCAAGACATTCTACAGTGAGTTTGGCTCAGTAATTAAAGAAGGCTTGGGTGAAGACTTTGGTAACCGCGAACGTATTTTAAAATTATTACGTTATGCGACATCGACAAATGATGAAGTGACGACTTCTTTTGCCGATTATAAGGCACGCATGAAAGAGGGCCAAAAAGCCATCTATTATGTGACTGCTGATAGCTTAGCGGCAGCGAAAAACTCACCACAGCTTGAGTTGTTCAAGAAAAAAGGTATTGAAGTATTATTAATGGCAGAGCGTGTTGACGAGTGGGCAATGAATTTTGTTCATGAATTTGACGGTACGCCATTAAAGAATGTATCTAAAGGCGCTGTTGATTTAGGCGACTTGCAAGATGCTGAAGAGAAAAAAGCACTTGAGGAAGCAGCTGAACAGTTTAAGCCTGTTGTTGAGAAATTAAGTGACTCATTGAAGGCTAAAACTAAAGAAGTACGTGTAACGACGCGTCTAGTTGATTCTCCTGCGTGTTTAGTAACGAGCGAAGGTGAGTTATCTCCTCAACTCATTCGTATGCTGAAACAAGCAGGGCAAGCGGTGCCGGAAATTAAACCGATTTTAGAAATTAACCCTGAGCATCCTTTAGTGAAGAAACTTGATGGGTCAGAGCAGTTTGATGATTTGGCAAACGTGATTTTCGATCAGGCTGTCATTGCTGAAGGTGGTTTACCAGAAGACCCTGCTGCTTATGTAAAACGTATTAATAGCTTATTGCTGAAGTAATTTAGCTTAAAAAAAGCCTCTGAATGTTCAGGGGCTTTTTTGTGGATAAAGAAAGAGTTATCCACAACCTGATAATATTTGGCTAAAAATTAGCTTCTAGATTCATTTGGACACTAAGCTGATGCTTAGAGTCATCATCAAGATGGTTAAAAAAATTAAGATCATTTTGCATAAAAATCCAATCTCTCCATATTGGTTGTCGCCATGAAATGTAGGGACCCCAACTATTGAGTCGGATATCATTTTTGGTGTAGATGCCACCGCTATACACACCGTAAGTCAGACTATTATTTTTTACAAACTCAAATTGCTGGAAAGTCCAGTTACCCCAGTTGTAATCTTCATTTTCACTCTTATTCACATTAAATTTGTTAGCGAAAAGGGTATTGTCTTGCATTTTCTGCGTTAAGTTTAGGGTAGTTTCCGAGTAATTTCGGCTAGTAGAGCCGTAACGAAAGATCTGTTCTGTATCAATGCTAATGTTATGTCTCAAATTCCATTTCTTCTTTGCTAAAAATTGTACGTAGATATCACTATCTGAATTTGAGCCTAAATCAAGGTCATTTTCAAAAGGTATCCAAGTTGAAATGGTGGCCCAGCTAGCACTCAGTGGATTTTTGACCGAAACCTGGGTTGATGAGTTCTTCTTTTTTCTTTTACCCAAAGCTTTATAAGTTTGTTCAGGCTGAGTCGCACGTTTCCATAACGTATCATTTCCGAATACAGCCATAAGCTCTTGAATTAAATTAGCATCAGATAAGCTATTGTTTGGCTCTACTTCACAAGGAGAGAGTGAAAGTGATTGTTTTTTTACTTGAGCGAAACTTGTAAAAGAGTAGGGATAACGCCGTGACCTTTTATGTTTTAGAGAGTGATAAAAAAATTGAGAATAGGGAAGTAAAGCCAACACACCCAAACTATAAATACAAATGAAGATAGCCGATCTATTTTGAAATGAAAAAGAAGAAAATTGATTCATTTTTAAGGAGAAGGAATCAAAAATAAAAAATTAGAACAGTACTTTAGAAGGCTAAGCTTAAAATTTTATTTAAAAGTATTTTATTATTCATCACCTTGGATGAGGTTCCAAGGTGACGTTGGCTAGCTTAAAAAAGTGCTTCTAAGCGTAAGAAGGTACTGACAAAATGATTGCGATCTTCGCGGTGGTCATTAAAGTAATTTACATCGCCTTGTACAAAGAACCATTCACGTAAAACGGGTTGACGCCATGAAACAAACGGCCCCCAACTGTTTAAACGCAAGTCATTGTCGTTGTAATAACCGCTTGTATAAATACCATAATTAAAACGGTTATTTGCAAAGAAACTGTGCTCACGGAAAGTTCTGTTTTCCCAAGCTAAATCATCGTCTTGATCATCAGCATAAGTTAAGCTGAACTGATTCGATAAAAACGGTTGATTTGGTCTGGCATGTGTAAGTTCGAGATTGGTACGTAAATAGTTTTCGCTGTCTATTCCATAACGATAAATTTGCTCAGCATAGAACTTAAAATCATTACGGAGTTGCCAATCTCTTGATGCTTTTAAACGAACATAAATATCGTCCCCAGAACGAATACCTAAGTCTGCATCGATTTCAAAAGGCAGTTTTTTAGAGAAATTTGACCAACGTAAAGCAATCGAGCTGTTGTCATCTCGAGTTCGTTTACCATCTAACTTTTTATTTGGATCTTGATTCGGGTTCTGATTAATATTGGCTGGACTGTTATTAAATTCATCATCTAAAGAGTCATCACCAAATACCACACTTAGACGTTTTTCTAGTGTAGGGAGCTTAATCTTACCGCGAATTCTGGGCTTAATTTCAAAGTTGTCGTATTCATTCCAATAGTTGTCGACCATTACCCGAATGGTTGCTGTTGCTGGTTTTTGTGGATCGACGTCGCCAAACCAATCATCAATTTTTTCAGAAGTACGATCGGCCCAATTACGAATTTTCTTTTGTTTACGGTCAACCCAAGTTTGATCTTCTGTTTGTTCGGTAGGTGGAACAATAGGTTGATTAGACTGCTCTGGAAAAATGGTTGGAGTTGCGTCCACCCAACGCGGTATTTTATCTAATACATTTTCATCTGTAGAGGCTTCGGTTTGTACTCCAGCTGAGGTATTCCCTACTTGTTGGTTTACAGAAGAAGAGGTGGTCTCTGCATGAGTGATGCATACTGAACCAAATCCAATTGTTAAAAGTGCAAAAAGCTGCCGGTACGGCATTACATGAAATGTTTTCATATCTATCTTTATGTTTTGTTGTTGTTTCCACTTTTGTTGATTTTTCTAATAAAATCAAGAGGGCGACACAAAAGTTAAGTAAATTTAACTTTTTTTACATATTTGAAATAAAGGAAAAAGTTTAAGCTATTAGCCATTATTTTTAGCCAAAAAAAATCCCCCATTACTGGAGGATGATAGATCAAGGAAACTTCAAATTCCGATCATTAAACACATAAAAAACAGAACATTACAGCGCGAATATTCTAAGCGGCAATAATAAACTGATTTTTGGCAATTGGGTAGTTCTTTTTTTAGAACGCTCTATTGCTAAAATGATGATAAAACATACGATTTGATCACATTTTTAAATGTGTTCATTTATTTCTGTGGAATATCACATGATTCATCAGTACAAACAGCTGCATCATCTTGCTCAACTTCTTCAGTATTTGCCTTGATTTGCGCTTTTTCTAAGACTTGTAAAAAGACTTCACGAGGTTGAGCGCCAGCAAGAGCAATTCTTTGATCAAATACAAAAAAAGGTACACCAGTTACATTGAGTTGTTCACGTGCAATTTTTTCATCATGGCGGACAAAGTCAGCTAGTTCATTAGTATCTAATACATACTCAACTTCGGCATTATCAAGGCCAATACGTGATGCAATTTCTTCTACAACTTCACGCTCGCCAATTGCGAGGCCTTCAGTCATATAAGCATGAAAAAACGCTTCTTTAGCTTCATTACCTAAACCTTTACTTTGAGCAAGGTGAATAATGCGGTGTGCATTGAAACTATTGCCTGAGTTCGCCTTTTGCCATTGGAAATCAATACCTTCAGAGGCAGCCATGGCCGCAATATTGCGCTCCATTTCTTCCATCTCTTCATAAGTACGGCCATATTTTTTAGCTAAGCGCTCAGTATTCGAAGTGTCATGTTTTGCTGGCGCATCAGGATCTAATTCGAAACTATGCCAGTGGATTTCAAGATCAATACCGGCTTCAGCAGCTACATGTTCAAGACGTTTTTTGCCGATATAACAGAAAGGGCAAACTACATCAGACCAGACATCAACACGCATGGGAGAATCTCATAAATTTTAATTACCCATCATAATAGGGATGATGGAACAGGATTTAAAGCTTTGAGTAGCGAATACAGTGTTGCGTATTGTGAAATAAATGGCATATAAAGAAGAATAAGCTCTATTTTATAACTATAAAGAGCAAAACTATAAGAATGGAAATAGGAGGTGTGTATGCGCCGAGTTTTGATTGCGATTGCAAGTCTGATTGTTATCACAAGTATTATTTTTTTCACCTATCAACATATCAAGCAGCAGCAGGCCAAAGACAGTAGTCAAATGTTTGATGTCGTCATGACTGAAAAAATGAATCAGCTTTATGAACAAGCGCAAGATTGGTCTAAACCTGTCCAGCTCGATATTCATGATAAACGTTTGGCAGGACACTATAAGCAAATTTCAGAATTTCTATTAAGTTATTGGATTCAAAATATTAACGCACGAAATGCATATTTAAGAGAACTCAAAGCAGCCAAATGGGACACTTTTTTAAATGTGGACCGGTTAGATCTTGATAAAAAGCAAAAATTTGTAGAAACCGAAAAGATGCTAGCTGATGTTCGTACAGCTTCGAATCAGTATCAAACTGAATATGAAAAAATTCATAAAACTTTCTTAGCAAAGGTTCAAGAATTATCTGTTGATGCAGAGATGAGGCAACTGCTCGAAATGAAATTGGGAACTCAGCAAAAAGCAGATCAAGACCATGCAATTTTTATGATTGAACTACAAATTTTGGATAAAGCAGAACAAATGTTTAAGCTTCTAAAAAATTATGAATGGCAAAAGAAAGATCAGATGATTCTTTTTCATGAAAATGCTCAGGTCAAAAAGTTTAATGGGCTTTATCAAGACGTTCTGAAGCTGAATGCAAAAATTGAAAAAATTAAGAAAAGGAATGTAGCTTCACTCGAAGGAGATTTAAAAGAATAAGCAGAGTATGAGCATCAAGAATTATAGTTTGGTGCTCTCAGCTTTTCCTTTGGTTAAAAAAGATTGTAATAAACTTTGAGAAGTTTGCAGTTTGTTTAACTGCTCAGACACGTGCATGAGCTCAGTTTGCAGTTTTTCTTGAACCACTGAGCACAGTGTAAATACATGTTCATCTAAATCAAAACAAGGTAGCAAAACCTGAATATCTTTTAAGTGCATGCCTGCATCATTTAATATTTTAATTTTCTTAATATTTTCAATATCTTTTTGCGTATAACTTCGATAGTTATTGCTCGCTCGATAAGGCTTTGTAAGCCCTAAACTCTCGTAATAACGCAGCATTCGAGGGCTTACTTTTGTGAGCTCTGAAACTTTAGCTAAGTTCATAAAATGGGGTTGACCTTAACAGTGGTGTCATAGTTTAGCATGTTTTTATCTTTCAAAATGGTACTTGTTCCATGATGAGAAAACTCATTTTATTGGTGTTATTCGGACTAATAGCATTTGTTGCAAATGCCAAAACACTTGAACTTCAGGAGAAGAACATGCGTCAAATATTTGTGCTTCACGGTTACTCTGCTTCTATCGATGATCATTGGTTTCTAGATTTAAAACATCAAATAGAAGATGAACGTACGACTGTCACTCTAATTCCATTTCCAGATTCCGAGAACCCTGATGTAGAGGCATGGCAGAAAGTTTTAGATCAACAGATCCCGAGCGTGGATGAAAATACCTATTTTGTTGCGCACAGTTTAGGGGTAATTACGTTACTGCACTTTTTGCAAAGACATGAGTATCAAAATATTGGAGGAATGATTTTAGTATCCGGATTCTCTGGTTTCATTTCAGATTCTTCTGTACTTAATAGTTATATAACGAAGAGTAAAGTCGATACAAATGACTTTAAGAGCATAAAGAAAAAGCTGGTGTATTTATCCGATAATGATGATTTAGTTCCGCCAAAACTGACGATTGAATTGGCGAAAGAAATTGATGCGCCGTATATTACCGTTCCTAATGGCGGACACTTTTTAGGTAGAGAAGGTTATACGAAATTTCCGCAATTAGTTGATTCTTTAAAAGAGATGTTAGAGAGCAAATAAAATTTATAAGATAAATCGCACTCTATAATCTGAACACTTTTGTTCAAGTTATAGAGTGTTTTATTAGAATGCAGTTTTAATAAATAGAAGAACCCTACTATTACATTAAAAAATTTAATTATATTTACCGTTTATCTGAGCATTACTGAATCAAATTCGACTTTGTTGTAGCCTATTTATAGATACTTTTAATTTAATCATCATCTTTTAATTGGAATAGGATGACTGATTTTTGGAGCAAGTTATGAACTTTCTAAAACAATCAGCCTTCATTGCTGCATTTGCTTTTATGGGTTTACCGACTGTTCAAGCAGAAGAGGTGGCTACCTTACCTACAATTCGCGTTATGGCTGAATCTGAGCTACGTGAAGAGGTGGGCTTTGTACCTTTCCAAGAAGATAAAAAAGTGCGTCAGGCGCTACAACATCATGAGTATAAAACGCATTACGATATACAGAATGCTTTAGTCCCTGAAGGCATGACGACAGTAGATTATCAGCCAGTTATGGCACAACCTGATTTATCTCAACTTTCCCCGTTCTTACAACAATACATTTTAGCGGTAGCGGGTGGAATACAGTCTTCTGATCCAACCAATGGTATCTTTGAAATGCTAAAAGATTTGAATATTAATCGAAGTAATGTCGACGCTTATCGTGAGGGTACGATGAAAGTGAATATTCAAGATATTAGAGATTTACAGCAAAAAATTAAAGATGGTCTTCAAGGCCATTAAAAAAATCCCCGCATTGAGCGGGGATTTTTTATCTTGGTGTTAATTAAACACGTTCGATTACTGTTGCAATACCTTGACCAAGGCCGATACACATAGTTGCAAGACCAATTTGAGTATCTTGTTGTTCCATTACGTTTAACAACGTAGTGGTGATACGTGCACCAGAACAGCCTAGTGGGTGACCCAAAGCAATCGCACCACCATTTAAGTTCACGATGTCTTGTTTGTCATAAAGACCTAGGCCTTTAAGGACAGACAAACCTTGTGCAGCAAATGCTTCATTTAACTCAACAGTCTGGATATCGGCAATTGATAAGCCAGCACGCTTAAGCGCTTTTTGAGTTGCTGGAACTGGACCGTAACCCATGATTGCAGCATCACAACCTGCAACCGCCATAGAGCGGATCACGGCACGTGGTTTTAAACCTAATGCTTGTGCGCGTTCAGCAGACATAAGTAACATAGCAGAAGCACCGTCAGATAAAGCTGAAGATGTAGCAGCAGTTACAGTACCACCTTTCGGATCGAACACAGGACGTAATGCTTTGAATGCTTCAAGGTTTGCATCTGGACGAATTACTTCGTCGATGTCGCAAAGGATTTTAAAGCCATTTGCATCGTGGCCTTCAACACCAACGATTTCGTTTTTGAAACGACCTTCTTGAGTTGCAGCCCAAGCACGGCGGTGAGATTCAACACCAAAAGCATCTTGCTCTTCACGGCTAATGCCATTCATGCGACCTAACATTTCAGCAGTTAAGCCCATCATGTTAGATGCTTTTGCATAGTGTTTAGATGCTTCTGGGTTTAAGTCGATGCCGTGCATCATACCTACGTGACCCATGTGCTCTACACCACCAATAATGAAGATATCACCTTGGTTTGTTGCGATCTGTGCAGCAGCAGTATGAAGCGCTTGCATAGAAGAACCGCAAAGACGGTTTACCGTTTGACCAGCAACAGTTTTTGGTAAGTCAGCCAATAAGCCGATGTTACGGCCAATGTTCATACCTTGTTCTAAAGTCTGGTTTACACAGCCCCAGATCAGGTCTTCAACTTCGTTTACATCAAACTGGTTACGAGCAACGAGTGCACGAACCAATTCAGCAGATAAGCTGTCAGCACGTACATTACGGAACATACCGTTTTTGGTTTTACCCATTGCAGAACGTACGCCATCAACGATGACAACGTCACGTGGATTTAAAGTAGCCATTCACGTTGCTCCTTAACCGTAGAATTTTTTGTTGTTAGCAGCCATGTCACGCAACATTTGTGGCGCTTCATAAGCCTTACCTAAGTGTGCATATTTGTCGCAAAGTGCAACGTATTCAGCAACACCAGTCTGGTCGATATAACGACATGGACCACCACGGAATGGAGGGAAACCTACACCCATAATCATTGCCATGTCTGCTTCAGCAGCAGTAGCAACGATGTTGTCTTCTAAGCAACGAACTGTTTCGTTACAGAAAGCAAGCATCATGCGGTCAATGATTTCTTGGTTATCAAACTCGCGTTTTTCACCAGTAACGAAAGGAGCAATGATTTCATATGCTGTTGGATCAACAGTTTTTGCTTTCTTGCCTTTCTTATCGAGTTCGTATTTGTAGAAACCAACGTCATTCTTTTGACCAAGACGTTTAGCTTCGTACATTGCTTGGATTGAACCTTTGTAGTCTGGCTTCATACGGTCTGGGAAACCTTCAGCCATGACTTCTGCACCATGTACACCCGTGTCGATACCTACAACGTCGATGAGGTAAGCAGGACCCATTGGCCAGCCAAACTTAGACATTACATTGTCAACTTGTTGGAAGTCTGCGCCGTCTTTTACAAGAAGGTCGAACGCACCAAAGTAAGGGAACAATACACGGTTAACCAAGAATCCTGGGCAGTCGTTTACAACGATCGGTGTTTTACCCATTTTTTGAGCAAGAACAACTGTAGTTGCAATCGCTTCTTCAGAAGTCTTTTCACCACGAATGACTTCTACAAGCGGCATCATGTGAACTGGGTTGAAGAAGTGCATACCAACGAAGTTTTCAGGACGTTGTAATGCTTTTGCTAAACGCGTGATTGAAATCGTAGAAGTATTAGAAGCAATGATTGTATTTTCACGAACATTCTTCTCAGTATCCGCAAGTACCATTTCTTTAACTTTTGGATTTTCTGTAACAGCTTCGATCACGATATCAACTTCTTTAAACTCATCGTAGCTTAAAGTAGGACGGATACGTGCAAGCGTTTCACCCATTTGCGCAGGTTTCATTTTCTTGCGTTCAACTTGCTTAGTTAACAAGCTGTTTGCTTCTTTCATACCTAGAGCAAGTTGTGGGTTACCAATATCTTTCATGATAATTGGTGTGCCTTTGCTTGCTGCTTGGTAAGCAATACCGCCACCCATGATACCAGCGCCAAGTACAGCTGCTTGGTTTACAGGGTGAGCACCTTTTTCATGTTTTTTAGCAGTTTTCTTAACCACTTGGTCATTGAGGAATAAACCGATCAATGCACCAGCTTGTGGAGTAATAGCAGCTTTTGCAAAGCCTTCAGCTTCAGCTTTTAACGCTTCATCACGCGCAAGGCTTGCACCTGCTTGTAATGAATCAAGTAGTAATTTTGGAGCAGGGTATTGAGCAGGATTTGCTTTAGCAAGTACTGCACCTTTTGCAGTATTGAACGCCATCATTTGTTCAAGCGGATTCAATTTTACCGCTTCAAGTTTTTCTTGACGTTTTGCTTTCCAGTTTAAACGACCAGAAATTGCTTGCTTAACCAAGTCAGTCGCAGCTTCAAGTAGTTTATCAGCAGCTACAACCGCATCTACAGCACCATCTTTTAGCGCAGCAGCCGGTTTTTTAGGAGCAGCCATCGCCATCCATTCAACCGCGTTGTCGATACCGATCAAACGGCTTAAACGTACGCTACCGCCGAAACCAGGGTAGATACCAAGTTTAATTTCCGGTAAGCCCACTTGTGCAGCTTCTGACATCACACGATAGTCACAAACTAAACACATTTCAAAACCGCCGCCTAACGCCATACCGTTAATAGCAGCAACTTTTGGAATTTCTAAATCTTCAAAGCTATTGAAGATTTCGTGAACAGGCATAAGCCAGTCAACAATCGCTTTTTCGCCTTGTGCGAAGTTTTCACCAAATTCGGTAATGTCTGCCCCAACAATAAATGTTGATTTGCCCGAGGTAACAACTAAGCCTTTAATATCATTATTTGCTTTTACCGCAGCAATAGCAGCTTGGAAATCTTCAATTGTTGCACGGTTAAATTTATTGACCGACTCACCTTGTAAGTCAAAGCGGAATTCTGCAATTCCGTCCGAAAGCATTTGGACGGTAATGGCATTGCCAGCGTGGATCATGCCTGATCTCCTTAGTTTTGGAGGACTTCTAAGTTGATGTTATGAAGCGTGTGTACAGCTTCGGTACACATTTATGCTTCGCTAATCTTACGATAACTATATCTAAAAAAAACCTGACAAGTTGTATCAAGCCGTGACGCAAGGGTCATCTTATTTACTATTCAATTCATCTATATGAAATGCATAAAGGAAATCATAAAGATAGGAGTTAACTTAAGGCAGTTGTTTTAATTTGATTTTTTCTTTATCAGGCATTCAAGTTATTAAATTTTTGTATCAAAACCATTCAGTTTTAAAAGTTAATTTTTTGTCAAAAATGCCAATTGTTAATAGGCTAGACTGTAAATTAGAGTATAAATATTGATGAATTTTAAACTCCTTGAAGTTAGGGAAAAATACAGTCTGTTCTAAATTTTTATTGAAACAATACTGTCTATTATTTGACTTAATTTTTTTACATTCGCTTTTTATAAGTCAATTTTGTTAAAATTTGCGCCAATTAAATAAACTTCCGGTTTCTTTCCCCTTAAATATAAGGTGAAGTCACCCCTAATCTTTTGAAAGAGTAGCAATATGATTAAGTGGATCATATTAGCGATTTTTGTGATATCAGCATTGTATATCCAACATCGCGGCAAAGTGCGTCACTCGTTTTATCGTCAATTTTTTGACCATTCAACCTTGCTCGCACCGATTAACTTTTTAATGTACATCTTTTCAAAGGTGCCGAATCAACCTTATATCGACACACAGCATTTTAAAGATTTAAAAGTGCTGGATGAAAATTGGGAAATGATTCGTGATGAAGCGAAAGCTTTATATGACCAAGGTGGGATTAAAGCCTCAAGTACTTACAATGACTTAGGTTTTAACTCGTTCTTTAAAACAGGTTGGAAGCGTTTTTACCTTAAATGGTACGAATCGAGTCATCCTTCTGCTGCTGAGCTTTGTCCAAAAACCACAGCACTTCTGAAAACATTGCCGACGATTAAAGCAGCAATGTTTACTGAACTTGCACCTGACAGTCGTTTGGTAAGACACCGCGACCCTTATGCAGGTTCACTGCGTTATCACTTGGGTTTAATTACACCAAATGACGATCGTTGTTTTATTGATGTTGATGGTGAAAGATACTCTTGGCGTGATGGCCAAAGTGTCGTGTTTGACGAAACTTATATTCACTATGCTGAAAATAAGACCGATCAAAACCGCATTATTTTCTTTGCAGACGTTGAACGTCCAATGAAAGTGAAATGGATGGAACGTTTCAACCATTGGTTTGGTCGCAAAGTCATGACTGCGGCAAGTTCACCGAATGAGACAGGTGACCAAACAGGCGGTTTAAATAAAGCTTTTGGTTATGTCTATCAAATTCGTATTAAAGCTAAGGCTTTAAAAGCTAAAAACCGTAAGTTGTATTACTTCTTAAAATGGGCCCTCATGCTTGGGATTTTCTTCCTGATTTTTGTTCGACCATACGTATTTTAATTAAAGCGCCCGAAAGGGCGTTTTTTATTGCATAGAGCAATTAAACACTTTTGTGACTCACTTCACAGTGATGGCAATTTGTTACAACTATTAAAAACCAATAGACAATTTTGATTCTACAATGGCGCGGTTTTTTCGAAGACTGGTTAGCGGAAGTAGGTTTTAAAATGGCTCATGCTCATCACGCAGCTCATGCATATGTTCACCATATCAAAGTGAGAAAAGAAAATAGTTCTCAAGGCGATTTAAAAACTAAAGCGATGTTAAGCAAAGCGGCTTCGAAGACTGAAAAATCTAAGCGATCTAAAAGCAAAAGCCATAAATCTGAAGATCAAAATATTAATTTGCATAAGTTCTCAAGTAAGCTTGAGAGTATATCTGCCAACCATAGTAAAGAGAAATGCGCCAAAAATATTCGCATTGCTTTGCAAGCAGCGGGCGCAGATGTGTCTAAGCATCCTGTAGCTGCTTCCGACTGGGGACATACGCTGGAAAAAAACGGTTATAAGAAAATTAAACCTGCTTTTAATCGTCCTCAAGAAGGCGATATTTATATTATTGAGCGAACAAGTGGCCACACATATGGTCATATTGCAGGTTACACAGGCAATGGCTGGTTCTCGGATTTCCGTCAAAAAACCTATGCGGTCTATAAAGAAAAAGACGTGAAATATAGTTACTATCGTCTAGATTCTTAAGCAAGTACGACACAGACCGTCGGGTCATATCCAAAACCGTTTCCAAATTTATATTCTGGCACAGTAAAGCACTTGAAAAGTAGAAGTGAAAACATCACATTAGGTATTCAGTATTAAGCCATGCATGCCAATAGTGAATCAAAACGCTCGTCCCCATATTGAAAAAATTTTAGCCAACATGACCCAACTTCCAGGTGTTTACAAAATGCTAGGGAAGGAGGGCGAATTGTTATATGTCGGCAAAGCAAAAAATCTAAAAAATCGGGTGTCGAGTTATTTTGTTAAAAAGATTGAGCATCCTAAAACGCAAGCTTTAGTTGCACGAATTTATGATATTGAAACTTTGGTTACTCGTTCAGAAACTGAAGCTTTACTCCTAGAACAAAACTTAATTAAACAACATCGCCCGCCGTATAACATTATGCTGCGGGACGATAAGTCCTATGTCTATATTTTTGTTTCGGCCGATAAGCCTTATCCTCGGCTTGCCAGCGGCCGTGGTAAAGGTAAGCACCAAATTGGTAAGTTTTTTGGACCTTATCCAAGTGCTTATAGTGCACGTGATACATTACTGGTTTTGCAAAAACTTTTTAATGTACGTCAGTGTGAAAATAGCTATTTCTCACAGCGCAAGCGCCCATGTTTGCAATACCAGATCAAGCGGTGTTCAGCTCCTTGTGTAGGTCTGATTTCGCCCGAAGATTATAAAGAAGACGTTAATAATAGTATTCGCTTTTTGCAAGGTGATACCAAAGAGCTTAATCAAGAGCTCATTGCCAAAATGGAACAAGCGGCGGCTGAGCTCGAATTTGAAAAAGCTGTTTTTTACCGTGATCGTTTATCTTTATTGCGTGAAGTACAAGCCCAACAAGCCGTATTTAAGGTCAAAGGCGAAGCAGATATTCTGGCAATTGCATATCAAGCAGGCGTGACATGCGTGCAAATTATGTATGTACGTAATGGGCGAATGCTAGGAGGGAAAAGCTATTTCCCTGACATGCTGGGTGATGATCTTGGGCAAATGCTCAGTGACTTTATGGCTAACTTTTACTTTCAAGTTGCAGATGAAGTGCCTAATGAGCTCATCGTGAACATCGCATTGCCTGACTGTAAAGAATTAGAAGAAGCATTAGCGCAGCAGTTTGGGAAAAAAGTTCAGATTAAGAGTAATGTTCGAGAAACTCGTGCCGAGTGGCTAGAGTTAGCTGAAATGAACGTTCAACATGCCATTAAAGGGCAGTTGAGTAATCATTTAGAACTTAATGAACGTTTCCATCAGTTAGAGCAAGTGGTGGGAAGGCCTGTCGATCGTATTGAATGTTTTGATATTAGTCACACCATGGGTGAAGCTCCAATTGCTTCATGTGTCGTGTTTGACCAAGGCGGAGCGCGTAAGCGTGACTACCGCCAATTCGCGATTCAAGACATCACGGCAGGCGATGACTATGCTGCTATGCGACAAGCTTTAACACGCCGTTATAAAAAGGCCATATTGCCTGATTTACTGTTGATTGATGGTGGTAAAGGTCAACTCCATATGGCAATGGAAGTTATGCAAGAGCTTGGACTAGATGCTTTTATGGTCGGTGTATCCAAAGGTGAAGGGCGTAAACCCGGACTTGAAACTCTGCATTTTACTGATGGCACCAAAATCCAGTTACCGGAAGACCATAAGGCATTGCATTTAATTCAACAGGTGCGTGATGAGGCCCATCGTTTTGCGATTACTAAACATCGTGCTAAACGTGATAAACGCCGTAGTACCTCAGTTTTGGAAGCAATTCCAGGATTAGGACCAAAGCGTCGTCGAGATTTATTAACTCATTTTGGTGGGATTCAAGGTGTTTTAAAAGCATCTGAAAAAGAGCTCACTCTTGTGCCCGGTTTTGGTGAGATGATGGCGAGAACGATTTATAAAATTCTGCATGAATAAAGCTATGTTTCTGCTGAGTGACCAAATAGTTGCTATATAAGTAGAAGAATGACCATTCACATTCCCTTTAAAATGATGAAAGATGTTTCATCAAGAGTCAGAGTGCTTTAGGGAAGTGAATGTCATTACGGCAATTATTTGAAGAAATAAAACAAAAGGAATGGATTGAAATACCTGAAGGGTGGTTACAAGGGCGAACCGTTTTTGGTGGTCTTGTCGCTGGATTACTCATGCAAAAGGCCTGCAGCAATATTCAAGATCCAAATAAAAGATTATTAAGCTGTAGTATTACTTTTGTGGGACCTGTACAGCAGGGGCCTGCTCAATTGACTAATGAAATTTTAAGGGAAGGTAAGTCGGTCACTACGCTTGAAACCCGTTTATGGCAAGATGGGGCGGTACAAACTATTTTGGTTGCGAGCTTTGGTGTACCTCGTGCATCGAGTATTAATGTGCGGCAAGAACCTAGAGTTCCAGTTTATGCACCACCAGAAGATTTACAACCTATTCCTTTTGCTAGACAAATGCCAGAATGCTATCAACATTTTGATGTATGCTGGGCAGAAGGTCACTATCCTGTTACAGGAAGTCAGTATGCTGACTTTGGAGGATGGTCAAGGTTCTCTCCAGAGAAGCATGAAAATCGTCAAATGACTTTGCCAGATTTAATTGTTTTGATGGATATTTGGCCACCTGGTGTATTGCCGATGTTTAAGCAAGTTGCTCCTGCAAGTTCTTTAACTTGGCACATTACCTATGTCCATCCGTTCCAACATCAATTGTATGACTGGTTTAAATATAAAGTGGTAACTGAATATGCGGGTGAAGGTTATTCCACAGAAGCTGCCCATCTTTGGGACCAAAATGATCATTTAATTGCAATTTTACGGCAAACTGTTACGGTATTTACTTAAGCAGTCCACTTCCTCGATTCATATATTTCGTATAAAGTGGCTGTTACAGATAGATACAATATTGAAGAAAGTATTTTTGTCTGTTACAAGATGCTTGAAGACTTAATTGGCGGTGTTTATGACCACAGGGCGAATCCTGAATATCCCAAATATCCTAACGTTGGCGCGTATCGCGCTTATTCCTGTATTTTTGGTGATTGCGTATTGGCCGCCTGCAATGGGTATTGGTGAGCACGAAGGAAGTATGAGTCGTCATATTATCTTGACGGCTATTTTTGTGTTTGCTGCTATTACCGATTGGTTTGATGGCTATTTGGCACGAACTTTAAACCAGACTTCAGCATTTGGCCGTTTCTTAGATCCAGTTGCAGATAAGCTCATGGTGGCGGCTGCACTGATTGTTTTAGTACAGTGGAATCCAACCATTTCAATGGCTTTTGCAGCAATTGTGATTATTTCGCGAGAAATTACAGTTTCTGCTCTACGTGAATGGATGGCTGAACTGGGTGCACGCACCAGTGTGGCAGTATCGACTGTAGGTAAATATAAAACAGCCTTTCAGATGATTGCCATTAGTGTGTTCTTGCTCAATTGGGAACCTTTAGAAATGCTTGCCTATGCTTTGTTATATACAGCGGTCATTTTAACTTTATGGTCTATGTTTATTTATCTCAAAGCAGCTTGGCCTTATTTAAAGCAACCTTAAGTGCATATTGAATGATGAAGCCTTTCTACAATGAAAGGCTTTTTTATTTTTGAAGAGTGCAAGAATCGGGTCGTCACAAGACTTTGGCTACTTTAATGTAAGATATAAGTGCTAAGGAGGTGACACATGCAAATGCTTTCTTCTCGGCAATTTGCTGTAATTGCCACTGTAATTGAATATTTATATGAACATCTGGACCAGCAACCCAGTCTGGACGATGTGGCGAGTCATATGAATTTAAGTTCAGGTTATATCCAACGTCAGTTTCAGGAATGGGTAGGGATCAGCCCGAAAAAATTCGTTCAATATATGAGTTTGCAGCAGGCCAAATATTATCTGTTACAACAACGGAGTTTATTAGAAACTGCGTTAAATACGGGTTTATCTGGGACCGGTCGTTTACATGATCTGTTTGTTCAGCTTGAAGGGATGACACCCGGTGAATATAAACAGCAGGGCGAAGGCGTTATTCTTAATTATTCGGTTGAGACAAGCCCATTTGGTGAGTTGTTGGTGGTCAGCAGTGAAAAAGGCATATGTTCTATTCGATTTATCGAAACTCACGAGAATATTGAACATCTCATTCAACAGTCTTTTCCGAAAGCTCAATTAAAAAATCAGTCACCGATTTGGCATCAACAAATTGCAAAGTGGTTTGAACAGGATTTTTCAGAACACTTACAGCAAAAACTTCCTCTTAATTTGGCTGGAACCCCATTTCAGCTACAAGTATGGGAAGCCTTGCTCACCATTCCAGAAGGACAATTGCGGACTTATCAAGATATTGCTGAGCAAATTGGCAAGCCTAAAGCAGTTAGAGCCGTTGCTACTGCAATTGGACAAAATCCGATTGCATATTTGATTCCTTGCCATCGCGTGATCCGTGCCACAGGTATGGTTGGAGAATATCATTGGCAAAAAGGTCGTAAATTGGCATTGTTAGCTTGGGAGATGTCAAAGCAACATGGAGAGACCGTATGACCTTGGATTTATTTTCTCCAGAGCCTTGTGAGAATTTATTACCCTACGATGGTGAAGTTCAGGACTATGGATGTATTTTAAGCCCTGAAGAAGCTGAACAATATTTTCACTATCTTTATCAACACCTCGCGTGGAAACATGACGAGGCTAAGTTGTATGGCAAGCACTTTATTACAGCTCGAAAAGTTGCATGGTATGGAGATGACTACTATCAATATAAATATTCGGGTGTCGCACGTGATTCCTTGCCGTGGGACAAAGCACTTACCAAACTAAAACAACAGGTAGAACAAATACTTTCAGAAAAATTTAATTCTTGTTTGGCAAATCTTTATGAAGATGGGACCCAAGGAATGGCTTGGCATAGTGACTCAGATGTGTCTTTGGCAAGAACAACCACAATCGCTTCTTTAAGCTTTGGTGCTACCCGAAAATTTTCTTTTAGACATATTCAAAGTAAAGAGAAAGTTGAATTGTGGCTACAGCCAGGCCAACTCATTGTGATGCGTGGTGAGACTCAACAATATTGGCAACACCGTTTAAATCGCTCAACAAAAATTTTACAACCGCGTATTAACCTTACTTTTCGGCAATTTCAGTTTTTATAACCTTCATTAAAAAGCGGGCAAGAAAAAAGCCCATGATGGCAGCATGAGCTTATTCCTCTGAGGGGGATGCTTCTATTGATGAGCTGCTGATGAAAAGAATCACCAATAGGAGCTAAAATCATAATATGAGAATATTGTGATATATTCAATGTTTTAAAGTGTAAGAAAAGTTTAAATTATCATAAGATGGGGTTTTAGATTTCACCTTTTTCAGATAATTCCATAAAACGTTGTTCAATAAGTGCTGCATTTTCTTGCAAAATTTCAATGAGCTTTTCAACATTTAAAAAATCAAAACGATTTTTAGAAGCCACTAGAGTCAAAGCTAAAGGCACTTCTTTGGTTGAAAATCGAACAGGAACAGCAAGGCCTGAAACATTCGGGTCAATCTCACCTTGTGAGAAATAGAACCCTTGTTTTTTAATTTTACGCATACGTTGAATAAAGCTTGGTTCATCTTCAGCAAAGCCTGATTGTTTTAATTCTTGCTGGTAACGATGGTAGTAGTCCTGCATTCGTTGTTTACTTAAATGCGAAACCATTGTTTTTGGAGATGATCCGACGTAAATCGGTCTTGGGCAACCTCGGCCATATGAAAGTAATTCAGTGTCTTTAAATATTTCATGATGTATGTCAATGCAATAGTCATCATTTAAATAAGTAAGCAAACAGCACAGTTCGGTACGTTCTACAATATTTCGCATAAACGGTGTGCTGATCTGAACCAGTGGGTCGGTGGTTCTAGAGATATAGTCAAGAACTGCAATTTTTGAGCCTAAGGTATAATCGCCAGAGGTTCCATTAATGCGCTTTAATAGGTCAGCCGATACTAGCTCTTTGAGGTAACGGTAACTCGTTGGTTTGGACAAGCCAAGTTCTTCGCAAATAATATCGACATTAATGATTGGACGCGAAACCGAAAACAGGTCCAGTACAGTTAGAATTTTGCCAAAACTTGAAATTGCCATAGTGTCTTGTTCGTATCCTTTAACAACGAGTCATCTTTGAGTTTTTATAACAGAAAAAAAGAAGATTTGTCTCAATTCTAAAATAAATGCTTGATGTGAGTATTTTACTCTGACAAAGAGAAAACTTCTCTGGGCTTATACATCATATACGATAATTAAAAAATATATCAAATTATCAAATAGAGATATTTTAGTTGACTAAATCACTTTATTTTGAAAAAATTGCCAAACAAAATATCTAATCGAGAAATTGGTCTGTTCTGGGCAGGTTTCTTGATACCTCTTCTTTCCAAAGCTTGGCCGTTTAAATAGCGCCCAAACTGAAATCATCTCGGCCAATCAGGCGAGATGTGGAAAAATCATTGTATTGAAGGATGCTCCTCATATCATTTGCTTTTAAGCAAATGGCAAAGTTGTGTTGTCTTTAGAAAGGCAATCAAACATTGAAGGGCATGCTCATCAGTTCAAATCTGTATTTGAGATGAGTTCATGTTATTAAAGCAAATACTGGCGTTCCGCCCGAGTAGGCTTGATCTGATCTTTGCCTTAAAAACATTTATTGCCGGAATGTTGGCACTATTTGTTTCTTTTGAATTAGATCTAATTAACCCGATGTGGTCGATTGGTACAGTCCTGATTATTGCCAATCCATATTCAGGAATGGTTTCCTCTAAATGTGTCTACCGAGTGGTAGGGACGATTGGTGGGGCTGTAATTGCCTTAACGCTAACGCCACATCTAATTAATACACCTTGGATATTTACCGTGGTGTTGTCGTTGTGGGTGGGGTTTGCGCTTTATGTGTCGCTACTCGATCGTACTCCACGTAGTTATGCTTTTATGCTGGCGGGTTATTCGACAGCCATGATCGTCTTCAATGCAATTACCTATATTGATCAATACAATATATTTGATATTGCTTTAGCTCGGGTCATAGAAATCTCGATTGGTGTAATTTCAAGTGCCGTGGTGTCTGCCACGATTCTTCCAATGCATATTGGCTCGGCAATTAAACAGCGGGTGATCAAAACCCTCAAAGATACAGAAAATCTGTTTGCTAATTTATTAACTACAGATTCCCAGCAAAACAATACTCAGCTTCTGGCTGCCATCACTCGTGACACCACCGATATTCATGCCTTGGCAGTACATTTGAGTTATGAGAAGGGTGAATTGCATGGCATGACCAAACCCTTGCAGGAAATGCTTCATCAAATCTCAATGGTGGTGGCTAATCTAGTCGCTTTATCTGAGCGTATTAAGCAGCTTCAAGAACTTCGGTTTATCGAGACTCATGCAGAGAAATTGCAACAGCTTTCAGCTCATGTTGTTCATTTTCTGGAGCAAAAAGATTTAATTATTGATGAAAATATTTTGCAGTTGCCTGATGAGTTTGAAAGCGATTTCGCAAGTTTGATGGAGTCGGCTTCTACACATCAACAAGTTTTGGTTGCAGCTATGAAAATGGATGTGCGCCATTTCATTAGCAATGTGTTAGCCGTTAAAGTCTTGTGGCAGCGAATTCAGCAAGGTAATAAAGAAATTCCTGACAACATTACTCCAATGACCACCAAATATCCAAGTTTACACCGTGACCATGGTGTGGCGATACGCGGTGGTATTAGTGCAGTCCTTATTACTTTTATTGTGACTGGCGTCTGGATTGTGTCGGGGTGGAAAGCTGGATTTATGATGGCACAAATGGGTGCAGTAACGGCTTGTATTTTAACGGCCTTAGATAACCCCGTGCCAGTTTTGCGTATTTTTATCTGGGGCAGTATTGCTTCAGCAGTTTTAGTCTTCGTTTATGCATTTGGTATTTTTCCGCATGTCACTACATTTTGGGAACTTGGACTGGTTTTGTTGCCAATGTTCTTATTCGCAGTGTCGATGATGGCCAACCAAATGCTGATGCCAGTAGGTATGGTATTGGGTATTAATACCATGATGGGACTAAACTTGCACAATGCTTATAGCATGGATGCGGTGTCTTATCTTGATAGTTCATTCGCCATGATCTTAGGTGTTTTAGTATCTTTGATTGTCATTGACGTTGTTCGTGCCATGTCACCAGACACGAGTGCAAGCCGTATTTTAGCGTTGCATTATCGTGCCATGCGACAAGCGATTTATCTACCGTATGGCCTAGATTTTAAAGTTCATCTACGCAGTATGCTGGATCGAATCGGGATTCTAAACAGCAAAATGGTGCAGTCCAACGAGATTAAAACCTCAATTCAACAAGCATTGATTGAGTCGAGTAGTATTGTCGATTTAAGCCGACTGCAAGAGTTAGCTAATCAGTTCCCTCAAACATCCGAACTCACTCAGCATATTGGTGATTTGCAACAAAATCTGGATGAGCTGTTTAGAGCGAAAGAAAATGACAGAAACGATACAACAGCTTTAGTAGAGAAAATCTACCGAGCGTTATTTGAATTAAAACAGCTTGCTTCAAATGTTGAAGATATGACTATGCGACAAAGATTACTCATTTCACTGAACAATATTGCTTATAGCATGTGTCATGTTTCATCAGATCAAATGAGTGAAAACAGCACCCTGAGAGGAGCCCCAGCAAATGGGTGAGTTTAATGTTTATGGTATTTATGTGCCTTCTTTGCTCGTTCAAGCACTCTTGGCATATATCTGTTTCCGAGGGTTAAGCCCTTTGACAAACAAGTTGATTGCAAAAGGCTGGATTGCTTTACCTAGTATTTTCAATTTGTGTTTTTACCTGTTACTGCTTTTGGTAATACATCAAATTTTTGTTGGGGTCGGTGCGTAGAGATGTTTGCGAAATTAAAGATTGAGTTAGGTGAGTGAAATGAATCAGGTGGATTTGAAAAAAGTCATCCGTCCAGTAATTTTGATTGTCGCATTAATGGTGGCGGTCTATACCATTGTGCATTTATGGAATTACTATAATGCGGCGCCGTGGACACGCGATGGTCGTGTTCGTGGGGATGTTATTCAAGTATCTTCGGATGTCGCAGGGCTTGTTACAGAAGTATTGGTTCAAGATAACCAGACTGTGAAAAAAGGTCAGGTGCTCTTTAAAATCGATGTTTCCCGCCGAGCTTTAGATGTAGAACAAGCAAAATCTGATTTAGCAAAAGCAAATGCAGCCTTTGCCCAAGCGCAAGCTGGTTTAGCACAAGCAAAAGCGAACCTAATTAAATCTGATACGAATATTAAATTAGCCGAGAAAAACGCAAGCCGCTATTCAAATCTTATGGATGGCGCCATTTCTAAACAAGAACAAGATCAAGTTTTCGCAACACGTGATCAATCCCATGCTGAACATGAGCAACTCCAAGCTGCCATTCAGCAAGCAGAAGCAACTGTTAAACAACAACAGGCTCTCATTGAGGCGGCTACGAGTAATTTGCATTTGGCCGAGCTTAATATGCATCGTGCTGCGGTGATTGCCCCAGCTGATGGTACTTTATCTAACTTTGATATGCGCCCAGGTAACTATGTTCAGGTCGGACAAGCTGTTGCGGCACTACTTGACCGTAAACAACTCTATGTGGTGGGTTATTTTGAAGAGACGAAATTAAACCGTATTCATGTAGGCGATCAGGCTACTGTGCAATTAATGGGTGATAACCAGAAAATTAAAGGCCATGTACAAGGGATTGCATCGGGTATTGAAGACCGTGAACGTTCAAGTAGCTCTAAGCTTCTTGCTAATGTAAATCCAACTTTTAGTTGGGTTCGTTTAGCGCAGCGTGTACCTGTGAAGATTGTGTTAGATGAAACACCGAAGAATGAACTTGCTTTTGTCTCTGGACGAACTGCGACTGTGCATATCGTTGAAAAATAAAATCGAAGTGATTTAATTAAAAAAGCATGTAGTTTTAATTACATGCTTTTTTGTTTTATGGCGTTAATCCAACTGGATTTCGATACCAACTCTGAATGAGTAGTGCAGCAGCAAAACTATCCGCCGAGAGCTTTTTTGCTCGACCTTGCTCTTGGTAAAAACCGAGCTCTTCTCTCGCTTCACGTGTAGTTAAGCGCTCATCTACCATCAACGTTTCTATGTTGGTTTGATGGCGTAAACGTCTTGCAAATTTGCGGGCACGTGTAGAGAGCTCTGACTCGCTATCATCCATATTTAAAGGCAAACCCACCAAAAATAAATCAGGTTGCCATTCTTTCACGATTTTTAATAGCTGATCCCAGTTTGGAATACCATCTTTCATCACAAAAAGAGGGAGGGGATTGGCACTTTCAATTGAAGACTGGCCAATCGCCATTCCCATTTTTTGAGTACCAAAGTCAAAAGCCATAATCGATTTTGATGGTGTCTCGGTCATTAAGCGTGTCCGATTTCAGAAGCTAACCACGCACGATCTACACCGATTTTTTTATAAGCTGCATCCCAACGGTCGTCGTAAGGCAGGTTAAAAATTAAGTCCATATCGGCATCACAAATGAGCCAGTCACCACGCGTAATCTCATCTTCTAACTGATTTTTGCTCCAGCTTGCATAACCTAAAGCAATCTGATATCGACCGACACCTTCATTATGGGCAATCGCATCCAGAATATCTTTACTTGTGGTAATACAAACATTTTCACCTACAGCAATAGATGAATGCCATGTTGGTTGTCCGGTATGAAGAACAAATCCAGCTTCGGGACGTAATGGGCCACCTTGTAAAACCGCATGTGGGTTTACATTGTCTGCTTCAATGTCGAGATCATTGAGTAATTCTTTAATTTGGATACCGGAAGGACGATTAATAATAATGCCTTGAGCACCTTCTTCATCATGACGGGCAAGATAAATTACAGTGTTTGCAAAAAAGTCATCTGCCATTTCTGGCGGGGCAATCAGACAACGGTGAGTCAGATATTGTTTGGTCACCTAAGCGGTTCTCCCTCAAAAAATGTCATTAGAGGGCCTCTCGACCCTTTTATCTATATAGGTTCTTTTTATCAACATACAAGAGTTAATCGGATTTCGCCAATCTTTTTCACTCATTTTCTTTATTAATTTGAAGAAGCCTGAAATTTAAGTTGGCGTAATTGTTTGGCGTGTTGCAAGGTTGTTTCATTAATTTCAACACCGCCTGACATACGTGCTAACTCGAAAATGATTTGATTTTCGTCTAGTTCCACAATTGTACTGCTGGCTGGGTCAGTTTGTTGTTTCTTCACTAATAAATGCTGATCGGACTGTGCTGCAACTTGTGCTTGGTGCGTAATACATAATAGCTGAACATGTTGGGCTAAATCAGCAAGTAAACGTCCCACAACTTCTGCGGTTCCACCACTAATCCCGACATCAATTTCATCAAACACCAACACTTCTGCTTCGGTTTTTTCAGCATTCATGACTTGCATAACTAATGCAATACGTGAAAGTTCACCGCCTGAAGCGACACGTGCTAGTGGTTGTGGTGGAATACCTTTGTTGGCCGTAAATAGAAGCTGAATAAAACTTAAGCCTTCAGCGGTAGGTTGCTCTAATGGCTCAAACTTAAACTCGAAGTGTGCCTCCGGTAGTGCTAAAGGTTTAACCTGTTCAGTTAATTGTTTAGCAAGCGGAGCAGCAGCTTCACGACGAATATGGTCTAAATGCTGAGCTTTCTCTAAGAACTCTTCATGCGACTTTTCAACTTGTTCTGCCAATGTTTCTGGGTCTTCAAGCTGATGTAGTTGCTCAAGCTCACTCTGCCAAGCTTCATATTCTTCTTTAAGTGTTTCCGGTTGAGTGCGGTATTTACGAGCCAAACGATGGAAAACTTCAAGTTTAGAGTTAAGTTCTTCCATTCGTTCAGGGTCAAAGCTTTGACGATCAATAAATTGACGCAAGTTTGCTGTTGCATCATCTATTTCACTTTGAGCATTGAGTAAAGAATTATAAATTTCAGAAAGTTGTTCACTACGCCCCGCGTGAGACTCTAGACGGCGAATAATCGAAGACATTTCTTGAGTAATATTCTGCTCAGCTTCATCTAAAACATTTAAGCTATAGCTACAGTCTTGCATGATATGTTCATGATGACTTAGCCGATCGAACTCTTGCTCAATTTCTTTATAGTCGGTTTGAATGACCTCTTCGAGTTCTTCAATTTGATGTTCTAAAGTACCAATGCGTTGTAGACGAGTTGCTTGTGCATCTAGAGCCGCTTGGTGCAAACGAATGGTACGTTGCCATGTGCTATAGGCTTCACGTACATCATTTGCTTCAGCATAAAAATTGTTATAGCGGTCTAACCAATGCTTTGGATAAGGCGGTTCAAGAAGCTGTTGCTGACTATGCTGACTATAGAGTTGAACCAGCAAACGTCCTAACTCTTTAAGTTCAGATAGGCTACTTGGACGTCCATTGACCCAAGCTTTACTGCGTCCAGTTGCAAAAATAACACGACGTAAATGAATTTCCCCAGAATCATCATCTAGCTCGTGGTCTTGGAGCCATTTTGCTTCAGGACTATTATTTTGATAGGTAAAAACAGCGGTAATATCCGCTTTGTCCGAACCATAGCGGACATAATTTGTATCTGTACGTTCCCCTAGGCAGGCAGAAAGTGCATCCAGTAATAATGATTTTCCGGCACCTGTTTCGCCTGTTAGAACATTAAATCCTTGTTCTATATCAATAGCCAAATGATCAGCTAATGCAAAATTAATTAAAGTTAAATGTGTGAGCATAAACGCATCCAACGCGCCAAATTATGGGTTAAAGATAGAGAAGTTTTGAATTTGCTACAAGTGATCTATTATTCTAACTGAAATTATAGAACAGCAAGATTGCGGATATTTACAATGAAAAAAACATTAAGCTTACCGAAACCACCAATAGGGATGATGAACCGCCATAAAAAAAACAACCCTGCGGAAATGAATAAAATTTTAAATCAGCATTTTAATGCATTTAAACAAGCCGCAGCACAAGGGAATTATGCCAAAGCTTATCAACATGTTAAACAAGCTGTTAGCTTAGTTCCTAAGCATCCAGGTGCCTTGTCAGATTTAGCTTATACCGAATTACGCTTAGGCCGTTATAACGATGCCTATCAACATTATTTACAAGCGATTCAGGCCAGTGGAGCTAACGTAAATACAAACTTATATGATGGTCTTACAGAAGTTTGCCACCATTTAAATAAAAAAGAAGAAACGATGAAATTTGGGCGCTTGGCAATTGCAACTAAAAAAGAATTAGCGAAGAGCGAACCTATCTTATCGATTCCGGATCATGCACCACCTGAGTTTAGTGCAAATCCTCAAGAGAATATTATTGCTTTTTCATTATTTGGAGCAAATCCCCGTTATTGTGAAACCTCTATTTTAAATACTCAGCTTGCCAAACAGATTTATCCAGAATGGACATGTCGATTTTATGTCGATGAAAGTGTGCCAGTACTTGTACAACAGCGCTTAAAAGAGAAAGGTGCACAAGTCATCCAAGTTACAGATTCTCAGAAACAACTATCTGGCCTGTTTTGGCGCTTTTTGGTGATGGATGACCCGACAATTAAGCGTTTTTTGATACGTGATGCCGACTCTATTGTGTCGCATCGTGAAAAAGCGGCTGTAGATGCATGGCTCAAAACTGATAAGTGGTTTCACTTAATGCGAGATAATTATTCTCATACTGAGTTGGTTTTGGCCGGAATGTGGGGCGGATGTACGGGGATTTTTCATAATATTGAAGCACATATCAGAGATTATGTTGCCACCGGACGTTATCTGGATAACCGGGTGATGGATCAGCATTATTTGCGTTACTGTATTTGGCCGACTTTAAAACAAAGTGTGTTGATACACGACAGTCAGCAATTTGATCCGGAGGCTATCGATTTTCCAGCTTATGATCTGGCGTTAATGCAAAACGACAGTGAAAGTTTTCATGTAGGGATGAATGACGGTTCACCGGTAATTGCTACAGCAGTTGCTCATCCAACCGCGCAAAAAGTGTGTTGGATACTCCTAGATGAAAATCAGGTCGAAGTTTGCAGATACGATGCAATTGTGTCTACTAGTCGAAATATTGAGATTAACTTACCTCATGCTTTTGCCAAAAAAATTCAGGCAGAGCAGTGGAAATTACAAGTCTATCCGTATGAAAACTGATTGATTAGTTATTTAGGCACAATTAAACTACATTCATCATAATTTATATAAATACGGCATTATCTGGAGAGTGTGCATGAGTTCAACCCAATTTGATCATGTAACGGTCATCAAAAAATCAAACGTTTATTTTGGCGGAGCTTGTATTAGCCATACCGTACAATTTGAAGATGGAACTAAAAAAACATTAGGTGTTATTTTGCCGACTGAGCAGGCTTTAACTTTTGAGACGCATGTTCCTGAGCGTATGGAAATTATTTCAGGCGAATGTCGCGTAACAATTGCGGACAGCACTGAAAGTGAGTTGTTCCGTGCAGGCCAATCATTTTATGTGCCTGGTAATAGTCTTTTTAAAATCGAAACTGATGAAGTCCTCGATTATGTGTGCCATTTAGAAGGCTAAGAAATTCCTATTCAAATCGGGTACACTATGCCCAAAGAAATCCTGTGAAGTTGGCTTTGCAGGATTTTTATTTTTTTGCTCAAACGTTGTTAGAGGTCATGCATGGCAAAACCGGAATATTATTATGGCGTTCATTCAGTGGAGTCATTGTTAGAACTTGAGCCGGAACGTGTGCTAACCCTGTTTACTTTAAAAGGACGGGATGACCAGCGTTTGCAAAAGATTTTGCAATTGGCAGAGCCTTTTGGAATCAGTGTACAAAAAGCAAGCCGTGATAGTCTCGAAAAGCTTGCAGGTCTACCATTTCATCAAGGTGTAGTTGCAGCAGTACGTCCGCATCCAACTTTAAATGAAAAAGATCTAGATCAGATTTTGGCTGAAACCCCAGATGCATTGTTACTGGCATTAGATCAGGTGACAGACCCGCACAACTTAGGGGCCTGCATTCGTACAGCCGCTGCAATGGGCGTGCAAGCCGTGATTGTGCCTCGTGATCGTTCGGCAAGCTTAACTCCCACAGCGCGTAAAGTTGCAGCGGGTGGAGCCGAAAAAGTTAAATTCATTCAAGTCACAAACTTGGCTCGTACATTAGCCCATTTGAAAGAAACGACTCATACGCGTGTGATTGGTACAATGCTTGATGAAAGTGCAATGCCAATTCACAAATGTGATTTCGCGGGCCCAGTTGTGATTGTTATGGGAGCCGAAGATACAGGTTTGCGTCCAATTACACAGGCACAGTGTGACCATAAAGTTTATATTCCGATGTCTGGAAATTTACAAAGCCTCAATGTGAGCGTGGCAACGGGTATGGCACTTTATGAGGCTTGTCGTCAGCGTTCTGAGGTATAATCTAGCTGCCTTTCTAGTTTCTAAGCAGTCTTGATATGTCTCCCCGTAAGCAAGGTTATTTTTTTGTATTGGTGACCATGTGCATTTGGGGCGGGTTTACACTTTTTGCCCGTTTAAATGCACAGTGGCACATCAGTGCCTGGGACATTGCTGCACTGCGCTTTGCTATTGCTTTCCTAATTTTGATGCCTATTCTGATCTATAAGAAAGATCTCGCTTTTTTATGGAGTAAGCACGCCGTTATTTTGGCGCTCATTGGCGGGGTCATTTATTGTCTTACCGTCTACACAGCGTTTCTCTACGCGCCTGCTGCGCACGCTGCAATTTTTTTAAATGGTTGTATTCCTATTTGTACTGCAATTGCGGCATACATTTTATTTAGGCAACCATTTGATAAACATACATGGATTAGTCTAGCCATTATGATCACTGCCTTGGCTCTCATGAGTGTTTTGATGTTGCAAGGTAATGCTTCTGCTTTTGGCGTGGGGGATTTACTTCTTTTTATTAGTGCGATTTGGTGGGGCATTTTTACTGTATTACTTAAACAGTGGAAACTTTCCGCATGGCACTCTATGGCAAGTGTAGCGATTTGGTCTGCAATTATTTACTTACCCATCTATGCTTTATTTTTACCTAAACATTTCATGGAAGTCAGTCCTGTTCATCTAGCGATACAAGGCATTTTCCACGGTGTATTTGTCGTGATTATTGCGACATTAACCTATGTTGCAGCTATCCAAAGACTTGGTGCTTTCAAAACAGGAAGTATTGTTACTTTAGCGCCGTTTATTGCTGCCATTTTAGCTGTCCCTTTACTTGGCGAGTCATTAAGCCCATCGATTGTTGTGGGCTTGGTCGGAATGGGAATTGGTGCCTTACAACCTTGGCGCTGGTTTCGACAAGATAGCTTGGCGCAAAAGATTCAGCAGCAAAATAAGCAAGATTAGTTTGTACGTTTCAAATAGCTTTGATGTAAAGGCTCTAATTGCTGATATAAATGCTCGAGTAGTCCGTCATTAAACACAATGTCATTGGCAAGTTCACGTTTGCGCTCGCGTGGCATTTGTGCAGCAATAATTTTCTGAATTTGTTCTTGGTTTTGCCCATCGCGTTGGCTTGCACGCTGAATTTGAGTTTGTTCACTCGCATCAACTAATAAGGTGTGGTTAACCAGCTCATGCTGGTTGGTTTCAAAAAGTAGTGGTGAAACTAAAATCACATAAGGGCTTTTAGGGTTTTGTAGCTGTTGAATAATAGATTGGCGAATGGCTGGATGTGTGATTTTCTCAAGGGTCTGTCTTGCTTCAGGGTTTTGAAAAATATATTCACGTAGGGCACGGCGGTCTAGATTGCCGTCGGATTGAAGCACCCAATCTCCAAAAGTTTGTTGAATTTTTTGAAGGGCAGGTTGGCCTTTTTCAACCACTTCGCGAGCAACAATGTCGGCATCGACGACTTGGATTCCTTGGGACTCAAACCATTGTGTTGCTGCAGATTTTCCACTGCCAATTCCACCTGTGATTCCCAGAATAAAAGCCATCTTAACCTCCCAAATAAATTTTCATAATATGGTCACCCCATAAAAAGGCAACCCAACCCGCAATGGCAATATAGGGCCCAAAAGCAAAGGGCTGATTGTCATTACGTAACTTTAATAAAATGATGCCAATAATTGCACCTAGTAAAGATGACAATAGCACAATTAATGGCAGCATCAATGGCCCCATCCATGCGCCTAAGGCAGCAAGCAATTTAAAGTCGCCGTAGCCCATACCTTCTTTGCCTGTAATCACTTTAAATAAGTAATAAACAATCCAAAGGCATAAAAAACCGATTAAATATCCCCAAATAGCTGAGTTAGGCGAGGTATAAATATTAAAGGTGTTAATGCCTAAGCCGAGTGCAGCCAAAGGCAAGGTAAAACGGTCGGGGAGCAGTTGAGTATCAAAGTCTATAAAGGTGAGGGCAATCAGGACCCAAGTCAGGACTAATCCCCAAAGCATTTGTAGGGTTGGGCCAAACACTATGACGACTACCAATGAACATAGCATGGTGAGTAGTTCAACCGCTGGATAACGAATACTAATAGGATGCTGGCAATGACCACATTTTCCTCTTAACATCAGCCAGCTTATGACAGGAATATTTTGATACCAACGGATAGGTTGATGGCACTCTGGACATGATGAAGCAGGTTTACTTAATGTTAGTTTTTCATGCTCAATGATGGGTTGCTCAGGATTAAGCAACATTTGACATTCTTGCTGCCAATCTTGTTCCATCATTTTTGGGGTGCGATAAATCACCACATTCAGGAAGCTACCAATACATAGGCTCACGAGTGCAACTGCAATATAGAGTGCAGATAAGTTTTGAATAAAATACGCAATGATGTCTTGCATTATACAACTGAACCCATTTGGAAAATTGGAAGATACATAGCAATCACTAGACCGCCTACGAGCACCCCTAAAATTGCCATGATTAAAGGTTCCATCATAGAAGTTAAACCATCAACGGCATTATCCACTTCATTTTCATAGTAAGTGGCCACTTTATCGAGCATGCTATCTAGTGCACCAGATTCTTCACCAATTGCGACCATTTGTATAGCCATCGATGGAAAACGATTTGAAACACGCATTGCAAATTGAAGTTGCTGGCCTGTGGCGACATCTTCACGAATTTTCATGACGGCTTGTTCATAAATAACATTGTTGGTAGCACCGGCAGTTGATTCAAGCGCATCAATGAGCGGGACACCTGCGGCAAACGTGGTGGCTAAAGTACGGCTATAGCGGGCAATAATCGCCTTATAAACCAGATCACCAAAGATAGGCAGTTTCAGGGTAAGTTTATCTAAGCCATCACGAAACTTTTTACTACGCTTTTTAGCTTCGAGAAATGCAGCAATAATTGCCCCAATCGCAATAATCATAATGAACCAGTATTCCTGCATCCATTTCGACATATTCACAACCATTTGGGTGAATGCAGGTAGATCTGCGCCAAAAGAAGAAAACAGGTCTTGAAACACTGGCACGACTTTAACCATCAAAATAATGGTAACAATCACAGCAACTACAATAACCGTTGCGGGATATTTCATAGCTTTTTTGATTTTCTGCTTAAGCAATTCACTTTTTTCTTTGTAAATTGCTACGCGGTCTAACATGGTTTCAAGCGCACCAGATTGTTCACCAGACTCTACAAGAGAACAAAACAAGTTATCGAAGTGTTGAGGATACTTTCTTAAAGCCGAAGCAAAGGTACTACCACCTTCAACTTCGCCTTTAATACCGAGTACTACCTCGCGCATAGCTGGGTTTTCTAGACCTTCCGCTACAATTTCAAAGCCTTGTACCAGTGGAACCCCTGCTTTCATCATCGTTGCAAGTTGACGGGTGAAAATCGTGATATCGAGTGTCGATACTTTCTTCTTGAATAAACCTTCAAGAATATTTTTACGCTTTTCCCGAATGTTACGGACAGTTACCCCTTGTTTGCGTAGGGTGACTTTGGCTAAGGCCATATTCTTAGCCGGAAGTTCTCCCTTAATTTTTACGCCCTTACGGTCAACCCCTTCATAAGCAAAAGTCGGCATCATTTGTGCCTTTTTGACAGTCATGAATTATCCTTATTTTTAAATTGTCTTTTATTCACTGGTCACGCGGTTGACTTCTTGTAAAGAAGTAACACCTTGCATGACTTTCTTTAATCCTGAACGACGCAGATTATTAAACCCCAGCTTTTCAGAAGCAGCAGCGATTTCTAAAGCATTGCCATCTTCCATAATAATCTTGGAAATTTCAGGTGTAACTTTCATTACCTCGTAAATACCTACTCGACCTTTATAGCCTTCACGACACTCGGTACAACCGATAGGCTGGAAAACTTGAAAATCGGGATGAGTCAGATCTTGTTCGGTAAAGCCCATTTCTAATAGGCTCTGTTTAGGAATGTCAGCAGGTATTTTACACTGTGGGCATAGCCGACGTGCTAAACGCTGTGCAATAACCAAGTTGACTGATGTTGCGATATTAAAGGATGGAACACCCATATTGCGTAGGCGAGTCAGGGTTTCTGGAGCACTATTGGTATGCAGTGTCGACATGACCATATGACCAGTTTGTGCAGCCTTAATCGCAATTTCAGCCGTTTCTAAATCACGAATCTCACCGACCATAATAATGTCCGGATCTTGACGTAAAAATGATTTAAGTGCAGCAGAAAAAGTTAGACCTACTTTCGGGTTGACGTTAACCTGATTAATTCCTTCAAGGTTAATTTCAACTGGATCTTCGGCGGTGGAAATATTCGAACTTTCAGTATTTAAAATATTTAAGCCCGTATATAAAGATACCGTTTTACCGGAACCTGTAGGACCTGTAATTAAAAGCATGCCTTGTGGTTTATCCAGTGCTTCTAAAAAAAGAGCTTTCTGATCTTCTTCATATCCTAAAGCATCAATTCCGAGCATCGCGCTAGATGGATCGAGAATACGCAGAACCAGTTTTTCGCCAAACAAGGTTGGAAGTGAGTTCACACGAAAATCGATTGCTTTAGTTTTTGAGAGCTTAAGTTTGATACGACCATCTTGAGGCACCCGTTTTTCGGAAATATCCATTTGAGACATGACTTTCAAACGTGAAGCTAAACGGTTAGCCAACTGTAAAGGCGGATTTGCAATCTGCCGTAATACACCATCGACTCGGTAACGAACCCGATATGATTTCTCATAGGGTTCAAAATGTAAGTCTGAAGCTCCCATACGAATCGCATCTATGAGTAATTTATTAATATATTTAACAATAGGTGCTTCATCGCCTTGAGGTGTTTCTTCCTCCTCTTCTTGTGAAGATGGAGCTTCAAGGTCTACATCAAGATCAAATTCTTCATCACTAAACTCGAAACTGCTTTCTTCGGTAAATTGCTGCGTCAGAATTTTCTCAAGCTTATGGTGCTCGACAATAACTGGCTCAACCATCAGCTTGCTATTAAAGCGAATCGCATCAATTGCTTCAATGTTACTTGGATTGCTGGTCGCGACATATAAAATCTGCCCTCTTTGTATAAGAGGTAAGACCCGATGTTTTAAAATCAGTTTCTGGTCAACCAAATTTTTAGGAATTTGGCTGGTATCGTAAACATCCAGATCAAAATATGGTTCAGCAAATTCAATAGAAATAGTTTCAGCTAATAAAGAAGGGGAGAGATGAACCTCTTCAATCAGGTACGCAACCGTATCCCGTTTAGCTCTTTTTGCTGCATCTAACGCTGTTTGCATGGTCGCTGCCGACACATGTTTTTCTTCGACTAATCGTCGAAAAAACCCCGAAAATTTTGGAGATGTATGTATGACTGACATCTGCCTACCTATGCTCATATGTTTATAATTGGTATATAAAAAATTATACTTTTGTTATCTAAAATTACTACCTGAGAAAATGATGCTCTGGTCTTGGTCCATTCGCCAAAGCTTGAACTAGTCGAAGTTTTTATTCATTAATTTTTGAAAGATGATTCTTTAGATTCAATAAAGTTTTATAACTGTTTTCAATGAGTAGAAAAGATATGGGTAAAGCCGTTAAAGAAAAGTATCTGAAATTTGTATAAATGCGTGTAGAATGTGCTGCATTTTTGATGAAAGGTGAGCCGTATGTCGGGTTCGACGATTACGCCTTGGGTAGTTGGCAACTGGAAAATGAACCCAATGCGTGCCAATGCCAAACAACTTATAGAAGAATTTAAACAACTATTGCAACAAGACCAAATTGCAGATGAAAACTGCCATGTAGGGGTTGCTCCGGTTTCTATTGCACTTGCAATGGTACAAACACAATTGCAAGATGCTGCAAGAACAGTATATACAGTTGCACAAGACGTATCACGTGTAGCAGGTACTGGTGCTTATACTGGCGAAGTCAGTGCAGAATTATTAAAAGATAGCCAAATTAACTTTGTATTGGTGGGTCATTCTGAACGCCGTGATATTTTTGGTGACAACGTTGAAATCTTGAAGGCGAAACTCCAAAATGCTTTAAATGCAGGCTTGACTGCCATTTATTGTGTTGGTGAAAGCCTCGAACAACGTGAACAAGGTTTGGCAGAGCAAGTTGTATTGCAACAAATTTGTGATATTGCTCCTGTAGTTACTGCTGAGCAGTGGCAAAAGCAAATTGTAATTGCCTATGAACCAATCTGGGCAATTGGAACAGGTAAAACTGCTTCTCCACAAGATGCACAGGCAATGCATGCTAAGATTCGTGAAGGTTTAAGTCAGATTACTTCAGCGGGTTCAGACATTGCGATTTTATATGGCGGTAGTGTAAAAGCTGAAAATGCAGTCGAATTGGCAGCATGTCCAGATATTAATGGTGCGTTGGTAGGTGGTGCTTCACTAAATGCAGCATCTTTTTATCAAATTGTACAAGCCTTTGCACAAAGTAAATAACGAGGATAGGGTATGCACTCTTTTGTACTGATCGTACATATTATTTTAGCGGTACTGATGATTGCCTTGATTCTAGTGCAACACGGTAAAGGTGCTGATGCTGGTGCTTCTTTCGGCGGTGGCGGAGCTGCAACTGTATTCGGTGCATCGGGTTCAGGTAACTTCCTTACTCGCCTTACTGCAGTTTTAACAGCCTTGTTTTTCGTGACAAGTTTAACTCTTGCTGTTTTTGCAAAAAAACAGACCACGGATGCATATAGCTTGAAAACTGTACAAACTACAGCACCTGTTCAAACGACATCGCCTGAAACTTCACCAAATGCACCAAAATCGAGTCAATAATTCGAAATAAGGCTTTCCTTTTGCAGTTGGAAGGACTAGAATGCGTCCCACAAGCTGCGGTGGTGGTGGAATTGGTAGACACGCTACCTTGAGGTGGTAGTGCCTTCGGGCGTGGGGGTTCAAGTCCCCCCTTCCGCACCAACTTTGAACCAGAAAGTTGAGTGCAAGCAGTTTATTGATGCGGGATGGAGCAGTCTGGTAGCTCGTCGGGCTCATAACCCGAAGGTCGTTGGTTCAAATCCAGCTCCCGCT
>NZ_JAHPTU010000016.1:0-76010 GCF_025514355.1 Acinetobacter sp. WU_MDCI_Abxe161 | reverse complement strand
AGCGATACAAACACATCAAAGTTGGCTTTGAGGTTTAAGCCTTTAATCTGGTTGAGCACTTCATCTGACACTTTAGGGGCATAACCAGACACCTGTAACAGTGCCAAGATCAAAGACGTAAATTCATGACCCATCGGTAAGCCTGCAAAGAACACACGAGGTTGTTCGCCTGCTTTAGCCACACCAAAGCTTGGACGACGTGTATTGTTGCCATCAAAACGGGCAGTGACTTGGTCAGAAAGCTCAGCGATTTCAGTGACGAGTTCTTTAATTTGAGCAGCTTTATCTGACTCATCTAAAGCAGCAACTAATTCGATGGGACTTTCTAAACGTTCTAAATAAGCTTTTAATTGAGTTTTAATGTTTTGATCTAACATCTGTTTTTTACTCCAATGCATCCAAATTCTTTCAATAGATGCATAGTACGTTAAAACACAAAATAGGTAAAACAGTATGTTTTTATATATTTAATCGGTTTTTTAGATTTTATTGTTATTCACTTCAAATCAAAAAAAGCCAACCTGAACTCATCCCAGCGCAGGTCAGCAAACTGGTTAAACTAGAGTAAGACCACACCAAATACAGCCCCAGCAATCAGGACATGCAAGGGGTGAACTTTTTTAATTAAAGATAATAAAGTTGCAATGACCACCATAATAATAAGTAAAGTATTTATTGCCGCTGCCTCAGAGATAATCCAAGCACTGGCAAGCACCGTTCCAACAGTGACAGGTTGTAAAGCAAGCTGTAAAACACGGCGCCATTTTTTATCTTTAAATTTTGACCAACCTCTCATTACAAACACAGTAATAATCGATGAAGGTAAAAATTTAGCTATAGAAGTCACGAGTAGACCAGACAACCCTGCTACATGCCACCCTACCAACGGTACAATCATCATATTTGGACCGGGTGCTGCTTGAGCCATAGCAAACAGAGCACTAAATTCTTGTGCTGTCATCCAATGGTGAATATCAACTACTTGGCGTTGCATTTCGGGCAAAATCGTATTCCCACCACCAAATGCAATAAGAGACAACTGAGTAAAAATGATCGCTAAAGTAAGTAGAACTGCGCCCATTACACACGTCTCCAAATAATAGTTGAATAAAGAGCCAACAAAATTAGCATGGTCAAAAGCAAGGAGATTTTTAGAAAAGCAATACTGATAATTGCTGCCACGACAACACACATCGCTATTGGGTTACGCAATAATGGTTTCAACATTTTTAAGCCGGTTGCGACCAAAAGCCCTGCTGCTGCTGCACCTAACCCTTCGAAAAGATGCTTAACCATTAAATTATCTTGGAACTGTTCATAGACATAATGCAGAAGTACGACAATGACTGTTGGAGCAAAAATGAGGCCAATGAGTGCACTCGCGGCTCCACGGACACCGCGGAATTCCATGCCAATCGCAACAGATAAATTAATAATATTGCCACCTGGTAGGAATTGGCATAGACCAAGTAACTCAGTGAATTTTTCAGGACTTAGCCACTGCCTTTGCTCTACAACAACTTTACGTGCTAAAGGCAATACACCACCAAATCCAATTAAACCTAATGTTAAAAAACCTAAAAATAACTCTGTGCAGGTCGGTATGCTCTCCTTCTGCACAGCAATCTCAACATGGTTCATTTTCGTTACTTTTCACTTTATCTGACCAAGATAGAATGATACTTTTATGATATATCTACAAATGCTTTTATTTTCACTAACCATACCCTAAAGGTATTCCTATGTTAGATTTACATAAGCTTCATGCCTTCGTGGTAGTGGTTGAAGAAAGAAATATTACTCATGCAGCAAACCGTTTGTTTATTCAACAACCACCTTTAACTCGTTTACTCAAAAAACTTGAACAAGAACTCGGTACTCAATTACTTATTCGTCAACCGCGTGGAATTGAACCGACAGAAGCGGGTTTAGCCTTATTTAGAGAAGCACAACTTTTATTAGAACATGCCAGGCATATACCCCAATTAGTCCAAGATGTTAGCCAAGGTAAAACGGGACAACTTAATATCGGCTTTACTAGTTCAGCCGGCTTGCATCCGCTTATCTCATTAGTATTACGTTCATATCGGGAAATATATCCAGGAGTACAAACCAAACTTGAAGAAGCAGGCAGTCAAAAACAACTGGACTGGTTAATTTCAGAAAAGCTAGATATTGCTTTTCTAAGAGCACCGATCAGCCGTGATATTGGGTTAAAACACCTACATATATTAGATGAGCCGATGGTGGTTGCATTGCCTATAGGACATCCCCTTACGCAAAAAGAGAAAATTAGTTTAAGTGACTTATCAGATGAGAATTTTGTTTTATACCGTCGCTCTTCTGGACAAGGTTTATATGACAATATTTTATATAGTTGCTATCAGGCGGGTTTTAGTCCACGCATTATTCAAGAAGCGCCGCGTCCTACCGCAACATTAAATTTAGTTGCTGCCGGAATTGGCATCACTATTGTGCCAGCCTCAATGCATAATTTTTGGGATCATGAAATTATTTATCGCGAGTTTGATCACTCAATAAAACTGAATGCGCCTATTTACTTGATTACAAGAGAAAATGAAAATTCGGCCAAAGTTTCCAACTTTATTGAATTATTACAAAAACTATTACCTACAATGGCTTAATCTCAAAAACACTCAATAAAAAGTGCTCTAACTAGAGCACTTTTTGGGATAAAACTTTTTATTTTTGATTGACTCGTTTTGATAACTCTTCTGCCGATTCTTTCCGCTCCGAATAGCGATTAGTCAGGTACTGTTTTTGCCCACGTGTTAATAAAGTGAACTTATAGAGTTCTTCCATGACATCCACAATTCGGTCAAAGTAAGAAGATGGTTTCATACTGCCATCTTCCTCAAACTCCAAAAAAGCCTTAGCAACAGAAGACTGATTTGGGATGGTAATCATGCGCATCCACCGTCCTAAAATACGCATTTGATTCACGGCATTAAAAGACTGTGAACCACCGCTGACTTGCATAACGGCTAAGGTTTTACCTTGTGTTGCACGTATTGCTCCGCCAGCTAAAGGAATCCAATCAATTTGAGCTTTTAAAATTGAACTCATTGCCCCGTGACGTTCAGGCGAACACCACACCATACCTTCTGACCAAGCCAAAAGTTCATGTAACTCTTGTACTTTTGGATGATCAGTTGCGGCATCTTCAGGTAAAGGCAAACCTTTAGGATGAAAAATTTTGACTTCGGCACCTAGGTATTCAAGGATACGCCCAGCAGTTAGCACAGCAAAACGACTATAAGAGCGTTCACGGTTAGAACCATATAACAATAAAATACGGGGTGGATGTTCAAGCTGCTGTGCTTGTATTTGTTCGAATGTAGGCTTATCCAAAAGGTTGAGCTCTACATTTGCTAAATCATTATTAGAACTGTTCATGTGAGAAATACTTTTTCTTTAACCAAAGCGAGACTGAAACGAGTGAAATTAAAACTGGAACTTCAACCAATGGTCCAATTACTGTAGTAAAAGCAACCGGAGAAGCTAAACCAAATGTTGCAATTGCCACTGCTAAAGCGAGCTCAAAATTGTTACCCGCTGCGGTAAATGAAATGGCAGTCGTACGTGGGTAGTTATTCCCCATCTGTTTACTCATAAAGAAGCTGATAAAGAACATCACTACAAAGTAAATCGTCAGTGGGACAGCAATCAGCAATACATCTAGCGGTAAACTCACCACATCGCCACCTTTTAAACTAAACATGGCAACAATAGTAAAGAGTAAGGCAATTAAACTTAACGGGCTAATTTTTGGTAAAAACTTGGTTTGATACCAATTCAAACCTTTTGCCTTAACTAAAACTAGACGAGTCAAGAAACCCATTAAAAATGGGATACCCAAATACACCAATACAGCATGGGTAATGGTCCAAAAATCGACATTAATGACTTGTCCTGCCACACCAAAATAAGGCGGCAAAAAGGTTAGAAATAGCCATGCATAGGTGCTAAAGAATAAAATTTGGAAAATACTGTTAAAGGCAACCAAAGCTGCAACATATTGGTTATCGCCACATGCCAAGCCATTCCAAACCAAGACCATTGCAATACAACGTGCTAACCCAATTAGAATGAGACCCGTCATATATTCCGGATAGCTATGTAAAAAAATAATCGCAAGAATAAACATTAAGACTGGAGCAATAATCCAGTTTTGTATTAAAGACAAAGCGAGTGTTTTCTTATCTTTAAATACTTCTGGCAAAGCAGCATAGTCTACTTTTGCCAAAGGCGGATACATCATTAAAATTAAACCAATCGCAATTGGAATATTAACGTTATCTATACTGAGCTGATTTAAAGACACTGATGCTTGAGGAAAGAAAACACCAATGGCTACACCTAAAGCCATAGCAATAAAAATCCATAGCGTTAGGTTTCTATCTAAAAATGATAGCTTAGATTTGGCCATGTCATTCTCTTTAATCAATATGCGAGATTTGGTTAATTTCATTAATAAGTTGCGAACGGCTCAAATGTGCAACATCTAATGCAAATAAAGCATCTAAACGGCGGTTAATATGATCAACAGTATTTTGGAACGCTTTGAGTTTTTCTTCTTTTGGTAAGTCGAGATGTGATGGGTCACTTAAACCCCAATGTGCTTTAATTGCACCACCTAAATACAATGGGCATGCTTCTTGCGCTGCTGAGTCACAAACAGTGATTACTACATCTGGTTGATATTGCTCGCAATCATCAATCGTTTTACTCCATAAGCCATCTGTAGATAAACCTAAATTTTTAAGTGTTTCAATCGTTAGCGGATGTACCTGACCGGAAGGTTTGCTACCAGCACTATAAGCTTTCCACCCTTCTGGTGCGCGGCTGTTAAATAAAACTTCTGACAAAATACTACGGCAACTATTACCCGTACATAGAAATAGAAATTTCATGATCTTTACTCACAAAAGGTAGAAATAGACCCTAGCTGACCAGACAATGGTTTCATTGCATCGTCATCTTGCTGCGCCAAAATATTCAAAATGTTGTTTGCCCAGATCGGCAGTTCAGGATTAACGCTGTAATACACCCATTGCCCCTGTCTTGAATCAAGAAGGATGCCATGGGTTCGTAATAGGGCTAAATGTCGGGAAATTTTTGGTTGGCTCAACTCAAGCTGTTCTGTTAACTCGCAGACACAGATATTTTGTTTGCTCAGAACTAACTTAAGAATGTTTAACCGAGTTTGATCAGAAAGACATTTAAAGAAATCGACTTGAGTGATCATATTTGCAGCCACTTATATTCGTTATTGCAAATATACGGATATCCATATATAAATGCAATATCTTAATTCAATGAATAATTATCATGGCGGAACTAGTGAAGATTTACCATAACCCAGCATGTGGCACATCACGCAATACATTGGCGCTTATTCGTCATGCGGGGTTTGAGCCTATCGTTATTGAATATTTGCAAACACCACCCAGTAAAGATGAACTGATTCAACTTATTAGGGATTCAAACTTAACTGTACGTGAAGCAATCCGAAAAAATGTTGATCCCTATAAAGATTTAGAACTGGAACAAGACCACTGGACCGATGAACAGTTAATTGATTTTATGGTTCAGTACCCAATTTTAATTAATCGTCCATTTGTGGTTACACCCCAAGGCACACGACTTTGTCGCCCCTCTGAAGTAGTGCTCGACATTTTAGATTCACAAAACTTAGGCTATTTCGCAAAAGAAGATGGTGAAGTCATTATTGATGAGCAAGGCCGTCGTATAAAATAATTGAAGGTATTCATCAATATAAAAAGCTAAATGGCACAACACCATTTAGCTTTTTTGAGTGAAACGGGTTAAAAATAGGACTTAATAAAAGGAAGAAGTTGCTCTCCGACTACCATTCCTAATAATCCGACTAATGCAACAAGAGGCGGAGCTGGTGACTTCACATTTAAGACGTAATATAAGACACCAACGAGTAGCCCTACAGCCAAAGATAACAAGTACATTTTCATCGTACATACCTTAAGGAAGCAAGCCATTTAACGAAGCAGGTTCCCAAACTGTTTTATTTAAAATGCAAAACAAGAACACCCGAGTGCGCCCCAGAAAGATGTTTTATCCTTATCATTTACAGGAACATCAAGCATCCAAGCGTGGCTATGTCCATGCATGCCACAACTGCTGGCGCATGTGCACAATGCACTTTGTGACTGTAATGATTGATTGGAAGGAGCATTACGATTTTCAGATAAACGCCACTGACCACCAAAACGTTTTACTGGCGACCATGTTGGTGATGCTGGCGGTAACGGCGGATCATCTTGCTTGAATTCTGCTCCTGCATATACCACTTTTCCGCCTAAAACAGTGAGTACAGACTCAATCCACTGGATATCTTCTGCTTCAACTTTGAAGTAGTCATCGGACAGTACAACTAAGTCGGCAAGTTCCCCTTCTGTGAGTGAACCTTTAACATCTTTTTCACCAGAGAACCAAGCCGAACCTTTGGTCCAGAGTTTGAGTGCTGTCTGACGGTCTAATAGATTTTTTTCATCATAGAGAGGTAAACCACCGACTGTTTTACCAGTACTTAGCCAATACAAACAAACCCAAGGGTTATAGGATGCAACACGAGTCGCATCTGTCCCCGCACCTACAGGCACACCGAGTTCTAGCATTTTTTTAACAGGTGGCGTTGCCTGAGCAGCCTCGGCACCATAGCGTTTTACGAAAATCTCACCTTGATATGCCATACGGTGTTGAATGGCAATACCACCACCCAACGCACCAATACGTTCGATATTGCGCTCAGATACGGTTTCGGCATGGTCAATAATAAATCGAGTTGCGAATGGCTGTTTTGAATTGACGCGCTCAAATACATTCAGCAAACGATTAATACTTTCATCATAAGTTGCATGAATACGGAATGGCCATTTCTTTTCAGCCAAGTGCTCTACGATGGCTTCAAGTTCACCTTCCATTTTTTCTGGTAAATCCGGACGTGGCTCATAAAAATCTTCAAAGTCACCTGCCGACCAAGTCAGGTTCTCACCTGCTCCATTCATTCTAAATAGCTCATCACCATCACCCGGAAATGTCATTTCGGTCCAACGGCGATAATCATCAAGCTCTTGGCCTGCCTTCTGAGCAAATAGGTTATAAGCAATTCGAACGGTCATCTGATTTTGATCATGTAATTGCTTAATTACGTCATAGTCTTCAGGATAGTTTTGACCGCCACCGCCCGCATCAATTGCTGAAGTAATACCTAATCGGTTCAACTCACGCATGAAATGACGCGTTGAATTGACTTGATCTTCAACCGGCAATTTCGGTGCTTTCCCTAAGGTCGAATATAAAATCATAGCGGATGGCGTTGCGAGCAATAGTCCTGTTGGCTCACCTTTTTCATTTCGTACAATCTTACCACCCGGTGGGTCTGGCGTGTCTTTATTAAAACCTAATACATCAAGTGCAGCTCGGTTCAACAAGGCACTGGCGTACAAATGTAAAACGAATACGGGAGTATCTGGCGCTGCTTTATTAATTTCTTCTAAAGTCGGTAAACGCTTTTCGGCAAACTGGAATTCAGTCCATCCGCCTACGACACGCACCCATTGTGGAGCTGGTGTATTGTCTGCTTGTTCTTTGAGTAAGCGTAGTGCATCTGCAACGGATGGCACACCTTCCCAGCGCAGTTCCATATTGTAATTTAGGCCACCACGAATAATATGCAGATGACTGTCATTTAGACCCGGTATAACGCGACGACCATTTAAGTCTACAACTTTGCTTTTTGGTGTTGCGAGCTTCATAACCTCATCATTTGTACCTGTGCGTACGACTTTACCATCTGCAATCGCAATTGCTTGTACTTCAGGGTTTTGAGGATCTAGCGTTGTAATTTTACCGTTTATGAGTATGAGGTTTATTTCGGTCATTCTGAACTCCATTCTTGTGAATTATCGTTCTAAAAAATAAAGACATATCAGTATTAATATCACTTAAATATTGAATACTAGACATGCCTTTACCTAAATCAGTTCTATCTTATTTTGCAGGAACTGGTGCAAGTACTTCGTGTTTTGACGTTGTCCGCTCAGGCGCCTTATGTACCATCGTATAGGCATAGTCCACACCCATACCGTAAGCACCAGAGTGCTCACGTACAATTGCCATAACTGCATCATACGTATCACGGTGTGCCCAATCACGTTGCCACTCAAGTAATACTTGTTGCCAAGTTACAGGAACAACACCCGCTTGGATCATACGTTGCATCGCATAGTCGTGTGCTTCTTTCGATGTACCACCAGAAGCATCTGCCACCATATAAATTTCATAATCGCCTTCAAGCATGGCACCAAAAGCGAAGGTGTTATTGCACACTTCAGTCCACAAACCTGAAACAATCACTTTTTTACGATTATTTTTGCAAGCGAATCACGTACTTTTTGGTCATCCCATGAATTCATTGAAGTACGTTCTAGTAAAGGTGCATCTGGAAATACATCTAAAAGTTCTGGATAGGTATGACCAGAGAAGCTTTCTGTTTCAACCGTGGTAATGGTGACAGGAATATTGAATGTTTTAGCTGCTTTTGCTAACCCTACAGTATTATTTTTTAATACTTGACGATCTATTGACTGTACCCCAAAAGCCATTTGTGGCTGATGATCAATAAAAATAACCTGACAATTGGTTGGTGATAGTTGTTCTAAAAGTGACTTATTCATGGGTAAACTCCATTATTCCTTATGAGTAATGCTTTAAAATTGCTTACTGGTCACTATAAAAACAGATAAAAATGTAAAAGCATAGACAGCAAATCAGCACGAATCTGTATGCTGTATGGATACAATAAAAACAATGATTGCTTTTTAATTTTTATAGTTTAATCATTGATATATATTTTTTAACTTTCGCTTATCCATGGATCGATTAGACTGTATTTCCACTTTTGTAAGTGTCGTAGAACATGGGAATTTTAGTAGTGCCGCTAGAGCACTTGATATCTCTCGCGACTTGGTTGCCAAACGTGTTTGCTACCTCGAAAATGACCTAAAAACCACACTATTAACCCGCACCACCAGACAGATGAACCTTACCTCTTGTGGGGAAAAGTTTTATCAGCATAGTAAAGTCATTTTAAGTGAGTTCGAGTGGGCTGCCTATGAAATTAGCTATAACCAGCAATATCCTGAAGGTGAACTCAAGCTCAATACACCCATGTCTTTTAGTAATATTTTTCTTCAACAGATCATTTCAGACTTTATAGAGAAATACCCCAGTATCAAAATTGATTTATTCATGACTGATCAGCTATTAGATATGAATAATAATAAATTTGATTTAACCATTCGTGTAGATGGCTCTCCTCCAAACTTGGCAAATAGTAAAATATTAAATACCTATCAGCGCTATCTATATGCAACACCTGAGTATTTTAATCAGCATGGATTACCAGACTCATTAGAAGAACTTAAAGAACATAAGTTTCTAATTTACTATCAAGATAGTCGGCATAAAAAGTTGATTTTCCAAAAAGATCAAAAAGAAGTATCGTTCAATTGCTTCCCAGTGATGACTTGTAATAATGGTGAATTATTATTAGATATGTGCCTAAAAGACCACGGTATAGTTTTTCTTCCAGAGTTTATTGCTGAACCTTACTACAAAGAAGGTAAATTACAGAAGTGTTTGGAGGACTACACCAGCCAGCCCCTTCACTTATATGTGACATGGCCAAACCGTAAAATTCTATCGAAGAAAGTAAAACTATTTATTGATTTTCTGACGCAACAAATCGTTCCTATAAGATAACTAAACTGGGCCTAATTCATAAGAATTGGCCCAATACTTTTAACTCGTTTAAATAGCTTCAATTTTCTTATTTTTAAATAAATTTAATAAATTTTGCTCTACGGATGCTGTGCTATTTTCTTCAATAAATGTCGTCGCGTAGTGTTCTAAATGCTCTTCCATCAATTGAGTAGCTAATTTTTCACTTCCTTGCTCAATGGCATCTAAAATCGCACGGTGTTCATCTGCCGAACAATTATTATGTTTTGGAATTTCATATAACCCAATCAATAACGAAGTTCTTGCAATAAGCGTCTGCAAATAACTGGTCATAATCGTATTTTGATTTGCTTCAATCAGCTTTAAATGAAATTGCCCTGATAGCTTAATCCACTCTGCCCAATTTCCTGCTAAACGCTCATGTGACTCTTGGTCTACTAAACCTCGAAGCTCACTAAAATCTAGGTTATGTGACTTTTGAGCTAGCTTTTTAACCGTAGCAATTTCAAGCATGCTGCGTGCTTCAAAGACTTCTTTTGTTTCATCAAGGCTATGTTTTGCGATGAGTGCCCCACGATTGGGCTGAATTTCGATGACCTTATCATGTGCAAGTTTTACGAAAACACGTCTTAACACTCCTCGCGTTACACCAAATGCTTCACACAAAGGTGCTTCAACCAAACGTGCGCCAGGTGCGAGTTGTCGATTTAAAATAGCATCTACAATTGCGTTATATATATGGTCATCAATTTCATCATTGCTCATTTCTACGGCTTTTTTTGGTGCATTCGATGACATCGATTTCTCCATTTTTATTAATGTCTCCTCTTTTTAGAACTTTATCTATTTTGAATAGTGTAAGTTTAACTTAAGCAGTTGGAAATATTTCTCTCATTCTCACCATGCTTATGTTGAGCTGAACAATTCAATATTAAATCTTTAAATATCCACTTATACACCTAAATTTATTTACTTTTTATAAAAAATAAGCACGTCTCAGTTTATAAATCTGTCTCTGCATATCCAAAATCCATACCATTTTTAATGACTCATAAACGCTACTTCTTAAATTTGGCATAACTTTTGCTCAATTGGAATTGTGCACAATTTAAATACCACATTGTACACAATTTTAATTTCATTCTTTTAGACAGAACAACAATGCTGCTGAAAGTGCCTCCATCTTAAAGAAGTGAGTGTTCAAGATGAATAATACGGAAGCAATAATTAAACCTTCTTATGATGCAAAGCTAACAAATCAAGACTTAGCTCCTTTAAAAAAGCAAACTTGGGGCGCTTATAATATTTTTGCCTTTTGGATGTCCGATGTTCATAGTGTCGGTGGTTATGTCATGGCTGGGAGCCTTTTTGCACTAGGGCTCAATAGCTGGCAGGTACTTTTATCTTTACTGATCGGTATTGCTATAGTTCAGTTTTTTACAAACCTCATTGCCAAGTCTAGCCAACAAACTGGCACGCCCTATCCTGTTATTTGCCGCGCAACCTTCGGGGTGCTTGGTGCCAATATTCCTGCCGTTATTCGTGGGCTTATTGCTGTCGCATGGTATGGCATTCAAACCTATTTGGCATCCAGTGCCTTTTTATTGGTTATTTTAAAGTTCTTTCCAGAATGGTCAGTCTATGCCGATGTTTCAAATTACGGGTTTCTTGGGCTTTCCTATTTAGGATGGGTTGGCTTCATGCTGCTTTGGCTACTACAAGCGATTGTTTTCTGGTCGGGCATGGACAGCATTCGTAAGTTCATTGACTGGGCGGGTCCGGCTGTCTACATCGTAATGTTTGCCATGGCAATATGGCTGATCTGGAAAGCTGGCTGGCAGAATATTGATTTAAACTTGAGTGGGGTTCAATACGACGGTTTTGCAGTTGTACCAGTCATGATTGGTGCTATTGCGCTTGTTGTTTCATATTTTTCAGGGCCGATGCTGAACTTTGGCGACTTCTCTCGTTATGGCAAAAGCTTTAAGGCCATTAAAATGGGCAACTTTCTTGGACTACCGATTAACTTCTTAGGTTTTTCTTTACTTACTGTGGTTTGTATTGCAGCAACTTTGCCAGTGTACGGCAAGCTCATTACAGACCCTGTCGAGATGGTCGGTAAACTTGATAATACTTTTGTGGTGATTTTAGGCAGCTTGACCTTAATGATTGCCACCATCGGAATTAATATTGTCGCTAACTTTGTTTCACCGGCCTTTGATTTTTCTAATGTTTCACCGAGTAAAATTAGCTGGCGCATGGGTGGAATGATTGCAGCAGTGGGTTCAATTTTTATTACGCCATGGAATTTATTTAATAACCCTCAAGTAATCCATTACACCATTGATATTTTAGGTGCATTTATTGGTCCACTTTTTGGTGTATTGCTCGCCGATTTTTATCTCATTAAAAAACAAAAAATCGTGGTAGATGATTTATATACCTTAGATACCAAAGGTTCATATTGGTACAAAAATGGTTATAACCACTCTGCCTTTTATGCCTTAATTCCAGCTTCATTAATTCCTATTCTCTGCGTACTTTTACCACAACTCTCTGGGCTGGCTAATTTCACATGGTTTATTGGGATGGGATTTGGTTTTGTCATTTATCGGTTTCTGAACCAACCGCTTGGCCATACTAAATCGGCAATGACTAAGGCAAAAGCACAATGAAAATTAAAATTATTAACCCCAACACCACGCAAAGCATGACTAACAAAATTGCTGCATCAGCCAACATAGTCGCAGGTTCTGATACTCAAATTATTGCAGTGAGTCCTCAAATGGGCCCAGCAACGATTGAAAGTTATTATGATGAAGCCCTAAGTGCAGTAGGTGTGCTGGAGGAAATACGACAAGGTGAACTTCTAGGTATAAACGCTTATATTATTGCTTGTTTTGGTGATCCCGCGCTTTATGCTGCCCGTGAAATGACGTCGGCACCTGTGATTGGAATTGCCGAAGCAGCTATGCGAACTGCGAGTTATGTCAGTACTGGGTTTAGCGTAGTCACGACCTTACAACGAACAGTGAATATGAGCTGGCATCTGGCTCATCGCTATGGCGCTCACCCCTTCTGTAAAAATGTTCGAGCTTGTGATATCGCAGTTGAAGAGTTGGAGCATCCAGACTCAGATGCTTATCGAACCATACGAGATGAGTGCAAAAAAGCGCTCGCAGAAGATAAAAGCGATGCGATTGTTTTGGGCTGTGCAGGTATGAGTGATTTATGTTTAAAGCTACAAAACGAGTTGGGAGTGATTGTTATTGACGGCGTTGCAGCAGCAGTTAAACAAGCTGAAATGTTAGTTCAATTAAATTTAAAAACCAGCAAAGTTGGTGATTGGGCCTTGCCTCCTGTAAAGAACTACACAGGCATATTGTCAGGTTTTGGAATGCGCTAAAGAGTTACTGTTTCAATTCCAACTCAAAATGCGGCGTTGGAATTGAAACATAGAGTATAAAAGAATTAAGCCTCTGCTAACTCTGGTTGTTTTTCTTCTTTATAAAATGGTACATCGCCATTAATAGTTGCACGGTGCATGATGCGATGGGCATCGCCATAATCAAATAATGCTTTATGTTGTGTGCAACGGTTATCCCAAATCGCGATATCACCATCTTGCCATTTCCAACGCAAATGAAACTGCTCTTGAGTCGCATGTTCAAACAAGAAATTAAGTAATTGCTCACTTTCTTGTTCAGGTAACTCATTAATTCGAGTGGTAAAGCCCTCACTTACAAATAACAAAGGCTCACCTGTAACCGGATGGGTACGCACCACTGGGTGAACCACTGGTGGGTTACGCTTAAATGTTTGCAAAAGCTTTTCACGTTCTTCTTCGTTATGAGCAAAACGCTCAATCGGAAAAGACTTACGAATATCGTGTGTTGCAGTTAAGCCACGTAATTTTTGCTGTAACTCAAGCGAGAGCCCTTTAAAAGCTGCTGTATTACTCGACCACAACGTGTCACCGCCTACAGGTGGAATTTTAATAGCTTGCAACACACAACCTAAAGGTGGATTTTTACTAAAAGTCACATCTGTGTGCCAAAGTTCATTGTCACGCAAATCTTGTTTCCAGCTATCGAGCACCATCACTTCAGGTACATCTTCAATTGAAGGATAAATCGGGTGCACATGTAAGCTGCCAAAACTACGTGCCAAGTCTGCCTGTGCTTGCGGTGCTAATTGTTGCTTTCGAAAAAAAATGACTTGATGATCAAGCAAAGCCTGCTGGATTTGTTGCCTTGTTTGTTCATTTAACGCATTCAAATCAATATCGTGAATAATTGCGCCAATGGTAGGCTTGATCACTTCAATATTTAAGTTTGCTACTACTGTATTCATCTTCTTTACTACAACTGCTGACCATACCAAGGAGAAAACTGTTTTTGTAACCAACGTAAAAACAGCTCAAAACTAACTGCGACAATCGCAATCACAATAATGCCCAGAATTACCATATCGGTAATTAAGAACTGTGCTGCGGATTGCACCATGAAACCAATACCACGGTCCGCTGCAACTAACTCTGCTGCAACTAATGTTGACCAGCCCACCCCTAAACCAATACGAATACCGGTAATAATATGAGGTAAAGCTGTTGGCAAAATGACATGCCAAAATACTTGTGACTGACTTGCTCCTAGCGACAATGCTGCACGTTCACGATTAAGCTGATGGCTTAACACACCATGCGCACTACTAATAATGACAGGCGCCAAAATCGAGAAGAAAATCAAAAGTACTTTTGTGGTTTCGCCAATACCGAACCAAATTACGAGTAAGGGTAAATAAGCTAACGGTGGAATTGGACGTAATAATTCAACCAAAGGATCTAGAACAGCGCGAACCCATTTGTTCAGACCCATCCATAAGCCCAGTGGTACACCAATCACCACGGCAGCAATCAAGGCTAAAAAAACACGCGAGATACTAGCGGCCAAGTGTTGCCACAAAGTAGCCTTCATAAAGCCTTCTTGGCTGACCGATATAAATTTTTGCCAGACTGCCTGTGGACTCGGTAGAAATAGCTCAGGTACGATATGCAAAGCAGTAATGAGAAACCAAAGCGCAACTACACTTCCCACACTAATTATGCTGACCGCCAAAGTTCGATGCTTTTCAAAAAATGAAGATAGAAATGAAGCTTTTTCTGTTTGCGCATCTGGCTTAAGTTTTAGCTCTGCTTTGTCATATTCGTAGACGTTATCTTTAGTGTTCATGTAGGTAACGCCTCCTTACCGCTTTGTTTTTGTGCCCTTAAACTTTCAAATAACTGTTCTCTGAGCTGAATAAATTGAGGGTCTGATTTAATTGAGCGAATAGATTCGCCCTGACGATATCGTTGAGCAAAATCGAGGTGTAGAGTTTCTACAATTTTGCCCGGATGGGCTGTCATAAGAATCAACTGATTGCTGAGCAATAATGCTTCTTCAATGTCATGTGTAATTAAAAAGAAGCTTTTATTTTGTTGAATCCATAAATCGAGCACTAACTGCTGCATGTTTTCACGTGTAAAAGCATCTAATGCGGCAAAAGGTTCATCTAATAAAATAAACGGCGCGTGACTGATCAAAGCTCTGGCAATACCAACACGTTGCTTCATACCACCGGAAAGTTCCCAGATATTGGCTTTTTCAACATGACTTAAACCTACAATTTTTAAAATTGCGCTCACTTGTTTCTCAATTTCTGCACGCTTTAAACCTTTTAACTGCAAAGCGAAACCAACATTATCTGCAACATTTAGCCAAGGAAGTAAGGCGTGATCTTGAAATACAACAGCACGAGTTACATCTGGTCCAGTTACGACTTCATGATTTACAAGCACATCACCTGAACTCGGCTTTTGAAACCCTGCCAAGATATTAAGCAAAGTCGTTTTACCGCAACCTGACTCGCCTAAAATCACGGTTAAAGAACCTTCTTCAATCGTTAGGTTAATGTCTTGTAAAACTGGCTTTTGCTGTTTAGGAAAAGTCAGATGAATATGTTTGGCTTCTAGTACACTCATGACAACTCCTTAAGGCTGCAAAAATGAAGAATTCACGTTGCCTTTATAATCGGCTTTAAGTTGATCGACCTTGCCCTGACCTTTTAAGAACTTCGCTGTATCAAAAATATTTTGCGCAAATTCACCGTCTAACGTTTGTTTTTGCTGAGCGTGATCAAGGTAAATATTGCCACTTAATAAAAGCGGGATATCTTTTGGATCAGAACCTGTAAGCTGCGCAATTTTTTGCACGTTATCGGCATCTTTAACGTAAGCAGCTGGGTCTTGGTTATATTTTTCGAGTTGCTCAAGTGTGGTTTGTACAAAAGCTTTTAAGAAATCAGGATTTTTCTCTGCAAAATCTTTACGCACCACCCATAAGTCATAAGTTGGAGCACCCCATTCACCGACTTGTTTCGAGTCAGTTAAAACCGTGCCAGATGCTTTAGCTTTACTTAAAGCAGGTTCCCACACATAGGCAGCATCAATATCACCACGTTCCCATGCCGCTGAAATTTCAGGTGGACGCAAGTTAATAATTTTTACTTTATCTTCTGGAACATTCCAATGTTTCAGTGCAGACAAAAGGCTGTAATGCGTGGTTGAAACAAACGGTACAGCAATGGTTTTGCCAATTAAATCTTGAGGGCTTTTAATCCCTGATTTATTACTCACCACGAGTGCTTCAGATGCACCAAGTTTTGAAGTAATTAAGAATACTTCAATCGGTAAATCACGGCTGGCCGCAGCAGCAAGTGGGCTTGAGCCAATATTGCCAAGTACCACGTCGCCCGAGGCAAGTGCATTAACTACATCTGAACCCGCATCAAATTTTTTCCACTGAATAGTCCGCTGGCTATGTTTTTCATACTCCCCATTCGCCTGCGCCACTTTGCTTGGGTCAACTCCAGTTTGATAAGCAATCACAACAGGTTTGTTGTCACGAACTGAAGCACTTGTATTATTGTCTTTTTTATTTTGCCATACGATAAATGCAACAATTGCGACTACTACAATTGCCGTGATAATCAACGGTTTGGTCTTCGTGCTCATAATTTCATGATCTTTCAATAATATAAGCTCATGGTATTCAGCCGGCTTTATAATGAAAAATAAAAAAATATGAGTTGCTTATCTAATTTTTATAAATAACTTTTACTTATAAGTTTTTATCTTTTGGTAAAAAGCAAATTTTAAGCAATCATATAGATTAGCGGTAAAATTAAAATACTTATATATCAATAATTAAAAACGATATTCACAAAAGATAAGATGAGAAAAGGCTGACACATATCCTCTAAGTATTTTATCCTACTCATTTCATCATTTTTATTTTTGCTTATCGCATCCAGAGTTTTGCATCTAATTAATTTTCATTCTTTTATATAAAGTACAGATTTTATTATCTTTTTATCTTGAATCTTCTGCAAATATTAAGATTTGGACAAATCTTTTTCTGGTTTATACATGAGGCAAATTTAATTTTTATTTTTAAGAGGAGAAATCATCCCTTGTTTAAACGTCCCACATCTTTCAAAAAAATATTCATCGCGACGACTTTGATTACATTCAGCCTCTCAAGTCATGCAGCACTTACCTTTGGCAATGCTGAAGAAGGTCAACTTAAAGTAAGTGGTACTGTTCGGGCTAAATATATTTATGATTTTGACTCTGAACCCTCTACCAGTAAATTTTCCTTTAATGACTCAGTATTATGGCTGGACTACAACTCACCGAAATGGATTGGCCATCTAGATTATCGGGTTTATGAGTATTATGGACGTTTAGGCGATGCCAACTGGCTTACCGATGCGTGGTTGGGTTATAAAATTAATGATAACAGTAAAATTATTGCTGGCTTAAACCCAGTTCCTTTTGGCTTGGGTCGCTTTTGGGGAAATACTTATTATTTAGGCATTGCCAATAGTGCGGGTTGGGAAGATGTACACAACCTTGGCGTAAAATATGATTTCAATGATGGAACCAATGAAGCACAACTCGCCTTTTATCCTACCGATGGTGGCACCTATAGAGGTAAAAGCAAAGACTCAAGTCGATTTAGTATCAACCCTGTCAATGCAGATGACTCAGTACCACAAGGCACCAATACCCAAGAAAAGAACTCGATTGTAGTTCGCGGTGCTCATACCTTTAAAAATGTCTTAGGCCAAGAAAATTTCTCTACCCAACTGGGTGCTTCTCTTTGGTATTCCACCATTGAAAACAAACGTTCAGGACAAGATGGCGATCGCCAAGTCTATTCGGTTTTTAGTAATACCAATTATAACCAATGGAATTTACAGCTTTTAGCTGGTTATCAAGATATCGATAATGCCGACACTCAATATAAAGACCACCTGACTTTAGGCGGTTTCGATTATTCATTTAACTCGGCAACCAAAGGTCAGATTTATTCAGCCGAACTCAGCTATTTATTTCCTCAGCAATTTGGCCCCATTACCTCTGTTCGTCCTTACTTGAACTATAGTTCTTATCGAAAAGAACAAGATGGCTTTAAAGATTCAACCCGTTTTATTCCCGGCATTGCCTTTAACTATCAAAAACTGACCGTACAAGCCGAATTGCTGATGGGTAAACACGATCCATATCTAGGAGACAGTGAAGGCCTTGCAGCTGGTGGAACCAATGATAAATGGAATAAAAAAGCATTTGTGATTTTTGCTTACTACTTCTAACTCCAAAAATAAAGGCCAACAGATGTTGGCCTTTATTTCATTTAGATATTTATTTTACGTTAGTCGATTACTGGTGAATTGTTGAGAGGAAGTTCTGTTTTATCTTCATCAATCACATCAACATCTTGGGCAGTAGGCTCAAACTTAATCAGTAGCCCAATTACAATTAAAGGAATAAATGCAAAAATAGAAATAATCAGGTAAACATCCGTTTTATATCCCGCCATCCAGATCGGTAAAACAAACAAAGCAATTGCTTGAGCAACACCCGTTACTGCACGGTTAAAGCCGACACCAACGCCACGAATCGAAGCTGGATAAGCCATGGTTGGATAAACCATCATTTGTGCCCCAGGCCCAAAGCCTTCGGCAAAAAGCCACAAACCGAGCATGCCAATTGCGGTGTAGAGTAAAAAGCTATTACCGGGTTCACCAATTAATGCTAAGGCAATGAGGGCTATAAACTGGAGTAAAAAGCCTGTAAGCAACACATGACGAGATTTAAATCTGCTAGCAACAAATACACCTAATAGTCCGCCCGTAAATGCAAACAGTAAATTGAGTCCAAGTGTGGTGGTAATGGTCGTCAAGACATCAGTATGAAAAAACCGCGTTAAAATAGAAGGTAAAAAGAAGGCAATGGTCGTGTACTGAAATGCTACCGAAATATGAATCACAATGGCCACAATCGTTCTTGGCAAATAGGTTTTATTAAATAAAACAGCAAAACCCTCGCGCTTTTTCTTATCGCTAGTTCTTTCTACTTTTTCAACTATAGCGACTGCATGAATTGCATAGGATTCTTGTAGAACTTTAGCTGCGCCTTTTAAATCGCCTTGGTTTGCAAGCCAGATTGGTGATTCAGTTAAATATTTACCACGAATGAAAATAATGAGTAACGCTGGCACTGCTCCAAAAATTAAAGATGCTCGCCATAACCAATTGCTATGCTCAGGCGGTAAAAGAAAGTAAAGCGCCAACACTAGACCAAAACACACTGAAGAAGCGGCGTACCACATTGGGCACCATGCGGCTAAACGCGCTGCCTTGTTGCTACTACCGTTAAATTTGGAGAATTCAGATAAGTATGACATGGCCACAGGCAAATCAATACCGACACTAATTCCCATAATAAATCTGGCTAAAATCAAAACCCATACATTCGGTGCAAAGCCTGCGACAATTGCCGCAATGACAAAGAGCACCATGTCTGCCATAAATACCCGATAACGGCCGATTTTATCTGTCAGCCAACCACCAATCAGGTTACCAACAATGGTTCCGCAGACAATTGCTGAAGCTACGACCCCAGTCATGACAGGGCTTAAAGAAAACTCAGAGATGACTTGCTCAATACCAAATGAGAGCGTTGTTAAATCATATGCATCAATAAACACCCCAATCAGTGCCAACCAAATAACTTTATTCGATTTACCCTTCCCTGCAAATTTGGAAATTAATTGTGAAACATCATCGGGAGATTTAATTTCATAACGGTGGTTATGATCGAGTTCTTGTGTGCTCACTTAATAATTCCTGTATTTTAAACACAGAAACAAAATAATGATTATTCGCACCATACAAAAACAAATTAATCTGATGTTTTAATCTAAATTATAGAATTATCTTTTCATTATTAACTCAGCAGTAAATCCGATATAAAAAGACAAAATAAAAGCTGGCATTTAACCAGCTTTTATTTAAATGATTTTTAAAATATTAACTCGCCTCAGCAAGTTTTAACTCTTTTAGATTACGATATTTTGCACCGCGGTGATTTTCAGGCAAATATGGTCCAGCACCAAATAGTTTTTCTCTTAATGTTCCTTGTGCATATGAGGTTTGATATACCCCACGTTTTTGCAACTCTGGAACAATAAATTCGACCACATCGGCAAAGGTTTGATGAGCCAAAATATAGGCAAGGTTAAAGCCATCAACATCGGTATCTTCAACCCATTGCTGTAAAGCATCTGAAACGGTTTCTGCCGAACCCACGAGTACTGGTCCATTACCACCTAAGCTGTTCCAATTTGCAATTTCTTCAATGGTCCAAACACGTTCTGGGTCCGCGTTTACATAAGAGTCTAATAAAGATTGAATGGCGTTGGTTTGAATATATTCAACTTTGTCTGTTGGTTGATATTGTGAGAAGTCCACACCTGACCAGCCAGACAGCAATGTTAATGCCCCATCATAGCTTCCATAGTTTTGATATTCTTTAAACTTAGCCTGTGCTTTTGCATCGGTTTCATCAGTGATAATCGACAAAAGTGCATAAATTTTAACTGAGTACGGGTCGCGGCCTTCTTGAGCCAATTTTTGGCGAATACCCTGCACCACTTTTTTAGTGGCAATTTTAGACGGCGCTGCAATAAATACACACTCAGCATTTTGACTTGCAAACTTCTGCCCGCGTGAAGATGCGCCTGCTTGGTAGAGTACTGGGGTTCGCTGTGGTGATGGTTCACAAATATGAATGCCCGGTACAGTAAAGTATTTACCTTCGTGCTGAATTGGATGCACTTTTTTATGGTCAGCAAAGATACCGCTTTCACGATCACGCAGTACCGAACCTTCTTCCCAAGAGCCTTCCCAAAGTTTATAAAGGACTTCTAAGTATTCATCGGCAATATCATAACGATTGTCATGATTAACCTGAGTTTTTAAACCCAAGTTTTTCGAACCACTTTCCAAATAAGACGTCACAATATTCCATCCAACTCGCCCTTTGGTTAAATGATCTAAAGTACTAATACGTCTAGCAAAAGGATAAGGATGTTCAAAGGAAATCGAGGTTGTGACACCAAAGCCCAAATGCTTTGTGACTGCGGCCATCGCTGGCACAATCTGTAGTGGATCATTGACTGGAACTTGTACTGCACCTGTTAAGGCATGTTCAGCACTTTGATGATAAACATCATAAATACCAAGCACATCTGCAATAAAAATACCGTCAAAAAAACCACGCTCAAGAATTTGCGCTAAATCTGTCCAATATTCTAAATCTTTATATTCAACAGATCGGTCTTGAGGATGTCGCCATAATCCAGGAGATTGGTGGGCAATACAATTCATTTCAAAAGCATTAAAACTAATTTTCTTAGTCATAAAATATCAACCAGCATTTTATTTAATTTTTATACTAAAGCAATTTTCAGGTTTTCTTTATAATATAAATCCCAAACAAAATATGATTTTATTCTAATAGGTTTTTATAATTCACTTTAAAAACAAAATAATATTAAGCCACTAAAAATAGCAGCTTAATATCTAAAATTACAATTTATTTCTTAGCAACATTCCCTATTCGCCATTGATAAGGTGGTAATGTGCCGTTTACACTAAAATCACCGATAATTCGATTTTTAAATACTCTAGGGTTATGTGAAGATAAAGTTCGTACATTAAGCCAGTATCGATCTAGACCTAAATCTTTATCTGTTGCAGAAGCACCTAAAGCGTCGAATAAAATCGTAGAAGCATTTAAAATTAGATCGGTAATGACTGTTTGAGACTGTGCACTTTCAAGCTCGGCAATCGCATTTTGCTCTTCTTCAAGCTGCTCATTATTTTGAAATGCGGCTAAGTAAGCACGCTGTAAGCTTTGTGCAACTTTTTCAACAATCGCTCCTGCACTGTAAGCCGCACCACGAATTTGTCCCACCACTTGTAAAATTTGTGGGTCCTGTTTTACAAATTGGGCATTCGCATGTGTGTAGTTTCGGGTACGTTTGGCAACAGCTTGCGAAACATCATAGGTTGCAGCACGTCCTAGACCTGTAATGATTGCCAGTTGGACCAGTTGATAGTAAGCCGCTGAATATTTAAAGCGGTCATCGTCAGGTAAAATTTCAGTTTCATCGACCAATACGTCATGGAAATATGCTGTACCGCTTGCGGTGAGTTGCTGACCAAAGCCATTCCAGTCATCAACAATTTCAACACCCTCATCTTCACGGCGTACAACCACCGAGCCAGACTCACCCTTTAAATCGGTTACACCAATTTCAACCCAGTCTGCATATAGACTGCCTGTGGTGTAGTACTTTTGACCTTTAACACGAATTTTTCCGTCACTATCCCGATATAGATGAGTTTCAAACTGATCAATTGACTCTTTCCCACCTTCAGACCACGCACTACCAACTGTTTCCCCATTGGCAATTCGGTTAAGCCAACGCTGTTGGAAAGCTTTATCTTTACTCACCAACACATCTTCAGTGAAACCAAAATGCACACGCAAAGCTTGCGGTAAGTTTGAATCGGCCTCTGCAAGTTCAATGAGCAATGCAAATAATTCAGGAATAGTGGCATCAAAGCCCCCATGAGCTTTGGGAAGTCTTAACCGTGTAAAACCAACATCTTTGAGCCACTGAAGTTGTTCATAGGGCAAAATATGTTGTTGCTCACGAATTAAAGCTCCTTCTTTAATACGGGCAAAAGTCGGTCTGAAATATTGTGCCAACTCATCATAACGTGATGATGGCCCTTCACCCCACACGCGAGAAATAATTGAAGCCTGACTAAGTGCTGCATGCGTTAGTGAACCGAGATGATGCTCAAAATTTAAATTTGTCATGTAAGTAAAACCAATATTGCTTTGCTTTTACCATAAAATATTTATTTCACATGAAAACGATTATTTTTTTATAACAGTATTCAAACTTTATATAACGCACAATAAAAGCCTGCCAACGCTAAGCGATCTCTTTCTTGTTTAGACTATGCTGACTTTGCAATAAGGTTTGCATATATTCTGAATAGACAGATAGTTTTTCGAAAATATGCTCTGAATAAAACATATCATCAATTAAATGAGTCATTTGATGCGACGTGAAGGTGTCACACAGTCCCACAAGCTCCGCATTCATCCAAGCAAATTGTGCACATAGCTGTACATAGGTTTCATCTTTATTTTTGAATAATAATTTCCGCATTTCTAAGCTATTAAAGTTTTTTAAGTCCTCATCTTTTGTCGTTTTAATCCAATAAATTTTGACTTTTAGGAATTGCTCAAGAGCTTCTAAATGCTCGATATCTATGTCTAAACTTGTAATTAAAAAAACTGTAGAAAGGTCACTTCGACACAGAGCTTTGATTAAGCTTAAATAAATAAACTCAACTTCATTAAGCTCTGTAAGTTCCAAATCTATATAAATTTTTAGACTTTCTAAAACTTCATCTACCTTAAATAGCACCTTTTTATCTGCTTGATAATATTTATTGAGAATAGAAAGTACAGGTGCAGTCGCAGGTGTCGTATAAATGGCAGGCTTGTTTAAATTTGCAAAAATAAAAGGTGAAAATAGGTAGGCCACACTACTTTGCTGTGCCTCAATATGAGATTGAATTAAATATACAGTTTCAGCTTTGGAAAAGTCTCTGAGTACTTTTGCTCTTAATAAAGTAGCTTCAAAATTAACGTAGGTTTGTTCTAACTGAGCCAATATAGATGCAGGAATAGGCTGATTTTTAATAATTTTATGCAGGACATTGAGTTGAGAAGTAATAAACATTTTTTAACATCCAAGCTATTTTAGAAGAGCTACACTTAAATCAGGTCTTTAATAACCTACGTAACAACCAGACCTCACGCAAAACAACAAAGGAATAAAAGAGAAGAAACTATTCTGCGCTTATTACCCAAAGTCGCATTCACTTTGTTTTGGAAAGTGATTTTGGCCATTCGTAAATCTTGTTCATTTATTTTGGACTTTTAAAGAATGGATAAATAGCTACAGATATTTGAAAAAAAACTATAGCACACCTCATGACAGCTCCAGACTGTTATAGTTTTATAAAAAATTTCTGTATCTACATATACAAAGATAGTAAGTGCATGATTAAGGAAACTTCTTAAGGTAGGTAGTTTTCATGAGACGATCTATTGCATATCGCCAGATATTTCATCAATGTTTCAATGCAACATGCTTTTTTACAAATGCAACATCAAGCATAAACTTTGTTAACAGATTGAGAACAATCAATCAGTCTATTCTCTTGAAATATCAAGCAATTATATTGCTTTACCGTGTTGGCATTTTACTTGCTAAGAACATTTATCACAGATGCAAGTTTAATCGTCAAAATACTTTGTTGCCTGAAAATAAGTATTTAACTCATTCAACCATCATCAGCTAGTTCACAGGGGGAAAGTTTATGAGCCTCGGTCTAACCGCTTTAGAATTAGCACGAATACAATTTGCTTTTACAGTATCATTCCATATTATTTTTCCGGCCACCTCTATCGGTCTTGCCTGCTTTTTAGCAGTGTTAGAGTGGAAGTGGTTAAGAACCCAAAACCCGATTTATAAAGATCTATTTAAATACTGGATTAAGATCTTTGCCGTTGCCTTTGGTATGGGTGTGGTCTCGGGCGTGGTCATGAGTTACCAGTTCGGTACTAACTGGAGTGAATTTTCACGCGTTGCCGGAAGTATTACTGGTCCTTTACTTACCTATGAAGTCTTGAGTGCCTTCTTCTTAGAAGCAGGTTTCTTAGGCATTATGTTATTTGGCTGGGGGCGTGTTGGCCCTAGGGCCCATTTCTTTGCAACACTTATGGTTGCCATCGGAACGTGTATTTCCATGTTCTGGATTTTATCTTCCAATAGCTGGATGCAGACGCCTCAAGGCTTTGCCATTGAAAATGGCATTATTGTGCCAAAAGACTGGTTCGCTATTGTCTTTAATCCGTCCTTCCCTTACCGCTTTGCCCACATGGGTGCTGCCGCTTTCTTGGTTTCATCATTATTGGTGGTCGGAACATCTGCATGGCATTTAGTAAAAGGCCGTCGTGATGAGTTGGTGAAAAAATCGTTCTCTATGGGTCTTTGGATGGTGCTTGTGACTTCATGTTTGCAAGTAGTGATTGGCGATAACCACGGTTTAAATACTCGTGAACATCAACCTGCCAAACTTGCTGCAATGGAAGGTCACTGGGAAACCAATCACAATGAGCCGATGCCATTATTGTTATTTGCCATTCCGGATATGAAAGAAGAGCGTAACCACTTTGAAGTGGGCGTTCCATATTTGGGTAGTTTAATTTTAACGCACAGTTTAGATGGTCAAGTGACTGGTTTAAAAGAGTTTGCACCTGAAGATCGTCCAAACTCAACCATTATTTTCTGGAGCTTCCGTGTGATGGTGGGTCTTGGTGTACTCATGGTCACCCTGTCACTCATTGCGCTTTGGTTACGTAAGCGTGGAAAACTCTATGAAACTTCATGGTTCCATAAATTCGCTTTGTTAATGGGGCCTGCGGGCTATGTGGCAATGCTTGCAGGTTGGATTACCACTGAGGTCGGCCGTCAACCGTGGGTTGTATACGGCATTATGCGAACCAAAGATGGGCTTTCACATACAGTTTCTGCCGATCAGGTGGGTCTAAGTCTCTTTATTTTTGTGGTGGTATACACCATCGTTTTTGGTAGCGGCATTTACTACACCTTAAAACTCATTAATAAAGGCCCTGTATTTATCGATACACCAACTATTGAATCTGGTGGCGTTGGACACTTTAAAACACCAATGCGTCCACTCAGTGCTGTCGATGAAAACATTGACGATAATCAAAAATCTGGGGAGAAACATCATGATTGATCTTTCTTTAATATGGGTCGGTATTATTGGTTTAGGTGTTTTGATTTACGTGGTCATGGATGGTTTTGACTTAGGAATCGGGATTATGTTCCCTTTCATTAAGAATAGCCAAGAACGTGACGTGATGATGAATACCGTCGCCCCTGTCTGGGATGGTAACGAAACGTGGATGGTACTCGGTGGTGCTGGGCTATATGCAGCATTTCCACTGGTTTATTCAACAGTTTTATCGGCACTCTACCTGCCTATTATTTTCATGGTCATTGCCCTGATTTTCCGTGGCGTTGCGTTTGAATTCCGTTTTAAAGCTCACCGTACCAAGCATCTGTGGGACTTAGCCTTTATTTGGGGCTCAGTTTTAACCAGCTTCCTACAAGGGATTATTTTGGGTGCCTATATCCAAGGGATTAAAACCGAAAATGGTATTTATGCTGGTGGTCCATTTGATTGGTTATCTCCGTTTACGGTCTTCACAGGTATTGGCGTAGTTGCGATGTATGCCACTTTAGGCTGTGGTTGGCTTATTTTAAAAACTGAAAAAGGCTTACAGCAACGCATGTATGAGCTTATGCCAAAACTGATTATTGCACTGCTGATCATTTTTGGTGGCGTAAGTTTATATACGCCGTTGACTCATCCTGAAATTGCAGATCGCTGGTTCTCTTTACCAAATCTGTTCTATTTTAGCCCTGTACCTATTTTGGTCTTATTATTTGTTGGCCTGATTTTATCAGCATGTAAAAAGCAGGATCATGACCTTAAGCCATTTGCATATACATTGGCACTGGTTTTCCTTGCATTTACTGGTTTTGTGATTAGTTTATGGCCCTATATTATTCCGCCATCAGTCACCATTTGGCAGGCAGCAGCGCCTCATTCAAGCCAGATGTTTGCTTTGGTCGGTGCGTTAATTCTGATTCCAATTATTATTGCTTACACCATTGTCTCTTATTGGGTATTCCGTGACAAAGTGCGTGTAGGCGACGAAGGTTATCATTAAGTATGGAGGGTTTTATGAAAAAGTCATCCGTTAAACTCAATCAAACTCAATGGTTTATTCTGTTATGGCTGGGCGGTTTTTTAGCCTTAGCTGTGTTTGCGGGTTTGTTTAAAGTCATATTGATTTATGCTGCCCCTTACTTAAAGTAAATCTATCGTTCTAAACAAATGCCGTTTGTAGATTCTGCAAACGGCATTTATTATTGATTAAGTGCATCTTTCATTTTGTTATTTCGTGCAGCTCATACATGTATAAATCAGAACAACTCGCTCATAGCATTCGCCAACTCATTGAGAGCGGCACTTTAAATGCACATGAAAAATTACCTTCATTAAGAGATCAGGTACAACGCTCTGGCTTTAGTTTAATGACCGTAATGAATGCTTATCAGGAGCTTGAATCACAAGGTCTGATCTATTCAAAAGAAAAATCTGGATACTTTGTTGCCGAGCAAATTGCACTTAAACCTTTAGAGCAATACTCAGTTGTTTCACTGAATTCTAAAATTGAAATTAACTCATTAGTTTTTAAATATCTTAAATCGATTCAACATGAGTCTGTCGTGCCTTTTGGTTCAGCTTTTCCAGACAGTCAACTTTTAACAGCTCCCAAACTCATTCAAATTATGGGACAGCTTGCGCGTCAAAGACAAAGTTATGACCAGACCACCAGTTTGCCTCCCGGTAATTTAGCCTTAAGAAAATTGATTGCTCAGCGCTACTGTATGCAAGGCATACAGACTGACCCAGATGACATTGTCATTACATCAGGTGGTTTGGATGCACTAAACCTTTCGCTACAAGCTGTCGCTCAACCCGGCGATTATATTTTATTACAGCAAAACGTGTTTTATGGAGCTTGGCAAGCCGCAGAGCGTTTAGGACTTAAAGTGATTACCATTCCTGAACATCCTCAACATGGTTTTGACCTAGAGGCTTTTGAACAGGTTATTCAAACATATCCAATCAAAGTGTGTTGGCTCATGCTCAACGCCCATAACCCGATTGGTTTTACCGTCAGTGATGACATTAAATATAAAATTGCCAAGTTGCTTCACGAACACCAAATTTATTTGATCGAAGATGATGTCTATGAAGAACTTTTTTATGGCGGCCAAAAACCACTTTCAATGAAGTATTTTGACCAACAAAATCTGGTGCTTCACTGCTCTTCTTTTTCTAAAACATTAGGTGCTGGTTTTCGGGTCGGTTGGGTCTATGCGGGTAAGTTTTCAGACCATATTCAACACTTGCAGCTTATGAGTACCATTTCAGTCAATGCACTCATTCAAAATGCATTGGTTGAATTCTTGTCTCACCATCATTATGAAAAGCACTTACGCACACTTAGGCTTTCACTTGAGCGTTATAAAAAGCAGTTTTATCACTATTTAAAACAACATTTACCAAGCTCTTGCGAAGTGTATTACTACCCAAGTGGTTATTTTCTATGGGTTAAACTTCCTAGTACGCTAGACAGTATGCAAATTTATGAAGAATTGATTCAGCAAGACATTGGCGTTGCGCCAAGCCCTCTGTTTAGTGTTTTACCCGCACAACAGCATTATTTACGAATCAATTGTTCTTTTGAATGGAACACTACAATTCAAAGCGCATTAGATCAGGTTATCAAAACCATTCAACAAAGAGTTGAAGTAAATCTCTAGAGAAATGCTTCGACCTAAGCACAATTTTATAGACTTTATTTTGTGGTAACTTTATAACTCAAATCTATAGTTTTAAGGGAAACAGGTTCAAGGAATTAATATGGAAATTGATGAAGAACTCACCCTTAAAAAAATACAGATTTTTTTAGCTTTTATGCGCTGTGGAAATTTGTCTAAAACAGCCACAGAAATGCAGCTGAGTAATGTCAGTGTTCATAAAGCCTTACACTCTTTAGAAAGTGCTTTACGTTGTCCTCTTTTTAAAAATGAAGGCCGTAACCTGATTCCTTTAAAAAGTGCTTATGTATTTGAAGAACGCGCACAAAAAATCGTACAAGACATTTTTATCACTGTAAATAAAACCAGAGAAGCTGCTGGCTTTGCAGCTAAGGTTTTACATTTAGGTTCTCTTTATTCTTTGACTGTAAATACCATTCCAAATGTGATTAGCGGTCTTAAACTCAGACGTAGTGAGCTTGATATTCAACTATTGCTGAGTTCAAATCAGGATTTGGTGAAAAAGCTTAAAGCGACAGAGCTTGATGCCATTATCGTAGCTCTTAATGAAACCACTCAAGATGATGACTTTGAAATTTTGCCAATGTTTTCAGACGACATTTTTTTGGCAGTCAATAAAGATTCTAAATATGCTGAGTTTAAAGATATTGATTTAAGCCTTTTAAAAGAAGAAACTTTTTTAACTTTAACTAAGGGTTTTGCTACTCATAACGACAGCGACATCATTTTTAAAAAAGCTGGTTTTTCACCTAAAGTTGCTTTACAGGTCAATGATATTTTTACCCTCATTAGTATGGTCAGCTCAGGTGTCGGTTTTGCTCTACTACCTGGTCGTATTTCTGCTGTTTATGAAAGTTCGGTCAAACTTATTCCTTTAAAACAGCAATATCATATGCAACAAGAAATTGGTCTGGTCTTTTTAAAAAGTAAGGAACGAGACCCTAACTTACTTGCCCTGATTGCTGAATGTCGAATGTTTGCCTCTAATTTCAAAAATAAAAAAGACCGTTGTTAATAGCAACGGCCTTTTTGACTGAGTATTAAATACTGATTAACCGACTAAAGCTTTAACAGCAAAGAACAAAACAGTTGGTCCCATTAAACAGCCAAGGCCTGTATGGAACGTTGCTGTAAGTGCACCGTAAGGAACCAAGCGACGGTCTGTCGCTGCTAAACCAGCAGAAACACCACTTACTGTTCCTGCCAAGCCACCAAAAATCATGGCAGAGCGTGGATTATCAAGTCCCATAAATTTTGCGGTAAGCGGCGTTGACACCATTACACAAATTGCTTTCACCAGTCCCGTTGCAATTGATAAGGCCATAACCTCAGAACTCGCGCCAATTGCGGCCCCCGTCACTGGACCCACAATGTAAGTCACTGCACCCGCACCAATTGTAGTAATACTTACCGCATCACGATAGCCGAAAATCCACGCAAACATACAACCGACAATAAACGGCAAAATGGTCCCGAGAAATAAAGAGAAGGCGCCAATAAATCCTGCTTTTTTCGCCTCAGTCGCTTGTACCTCAAAGGCTGTTGCTACAATGGTAAAGTCACGAAGCATTGCACCGCCCATAAGTCCTACACCCGTAAAGAGCGCAAGGTCAGTCAAGCCTTTTTCACCACCTGTCATTTTTCCGCCAAACCATGCCAAAATCAAACCAATCACAATCGCAATTGCTGAAGCATGCACACGTCCGTTGGTTAAATATTTAGAGAGCTTGGTCGACAGCCACATAATTAAGGCAATTAAGGCAAAAGCTGTAATTAAACCTAAATGGGTTAAGTCTTTTAATAATAATTCAACCATGAACTTTAACTCCAATGCGGTTTAATGCGGTGTCCTCTTCTTTAGGTAAAGGGCTTGCTTTGTTGTAACGACTTAAACCGGCAATAGTGAGTGTACAAACTGCAACTGAAACTACAGCAGCAAATAGTGCCATATGACCACTAGATAAAGCGGCAACTACATTTTGTTGCGCTGCCATGGCAACAACAACAGGAATATACATAGTGCCCCAGAATGAAACGCCTTTTTCAGTTTCAACTGTCATAACACCGCGTTTTTCCATCCATAACCGTATGCAAATGAGTAAAATCATGGCGATACCCACGCCACCAACGTTGGACTTTACTCCCAATAAAACGCCCAACAGATCGCCGACAATAACACCCACCAAGGTGCAAAGTGCGAGTAAACCAACTCCATATATAATCATGACAATCCCTCATATCCTTGGATCATTTATGCTTTTGTAAATCAGAATCAAAAAGATCAATAATTCTGCTGTTCTTTTTGCATCGCAATCTGAATGCTATCTATACGTGTCCCTTGAAATGACAACACGGTTCCTTCTTTAAATGTTCGACGTGCAAGTGTAGTAAGTACCGTTCCCGGTAAAGCTTCTATCTGCAACCTTACACCTCGCTCCCATGCAGCTTGGATGGTACTTTCCCAATCTACAGTTCGACTCATATTAAAAGCCAAGTCATCACCAATCTGTTCTGGTCTGCTCAGCGTACGAGCCGTTGTACCACTTAAATAACGTATTTTAGGCTGCTTTAAAGTGACTCCCTCCATAGACGCTGCAAGTTGCTTTGCTTGCTGACTTAATAATTCACAGTGCGATGGCACCGATACATCTAATTTTTTTGCCACCACGCCTTGTTGCCTTGCCAAAACAGCAACTTGGTTCATGGCTTCAAAACTTCCTGAAATAACGATCTGGTTATGTGCATTAATATTTGCAACAAACACCTCTGGCGTTATTTCATAAATTTGTTTGACCCATGTTTCGACAGCTGCACGATCTGTACCAATTAGTGCCGCCATGCCATATCCAGTGGGATAAGCGTTTTGCATGAGTTCACCTCGATAGGCAACTAAACGAATAGCATCTTCATAGTTTAGAACTCCTGCTACAACCGCAGCCGACCATGCGCCAATTGATAAACCTGCTACATAATCAGGTGTTAAGTTTTCCGCTGTTAATAAAGCTGAACTCACCACACCTGAAATCAGTAAACAAAGCTGTACTGCACGTGTCGATTGCAATGCAGCCGGACTATCTAACATCAAGACATCTTCTTTGAGTGCATCCGATGCCCGCTCAAGGTACTCTTTAACTAGAGCGATTTGAGGTAAGTCGTGCAACATATTACTTCGTTGCACACCTTGTCCCGGATATACCCAAATTGAAGCCATGATATCTATTCCCTAATTCCATGGGTTTTCTACTAAAACAGCACCCTCAGGACGTTTTAATAGAACTTTTCCACTGTTCCCAGCCCATTCTTTTAAAGCCAAACCACCTTGTGGAAGTTGAAGCTGTATATCCACATTGAGGCCTGCGTGCTGAAAATTTTCGAGTAGCTCAATCGCCTGCTTTTTGGCAAAAGGTTGTTCAGCTCGAATCAACAAATCTATGTCACTTTGAGGAGTTACTGTTTTAATGCCTGTTGCCAGCTCATACCCGAAACTCCCTGTATATCCCCAACATCCTGAAAAGTTTTTCATAATGCTGGAAATGGTCTGTAAACGTTCTGCCAAATGTGCAAACTGCTGCATATCTACATAAGTCAGTGCTTCGGGTTTAAGCTGTCTGTTAATAGCATTTCTTGGCATTTGAGCTGCATATCGTTGATAGCGAAATTGCCCTCTTACACCTACCGCCACCTGATCTTCAGGAGTAATTGCCCGTCGAACCACAACAGGATCGCCTCGTAGTAACACCTCTTTCACCCAATGCGGAGCATCATCAGCCAAGCAATCGACCGTCATGCCCCACAGTAAATCATGGGCTTCAAGCTCAAGTTTCATGACCATTGCTCACGCAATAACTCACGGACCCTTTTAGACATTTGACGGTTTTGGCCGTGAAGTCTTTGTTCTAATCCTCTCGATTGCTCAGCATTAATTTCTTTAAACGCTTGTGCAATTGCCTGCTTCGCTAACGAAAGATCAGCGGTTGTCGGTTGTTCAGCGTTTTCAACAGATAACAGTTCAGATAACAAACCAAGCGTGGCATAACTTTCAATGTCATAAGCCATTGGCGGAATGCTTGAGGCCAATTGCTCTAACTCATCAACCGATCGTAAAGTAACGCGTGCAGCAGATTCCTTACCCATTGCATGCACCATAACACCTGAATCTTTTAAGGCAATAATACGATTGGCTTGGTATCCATGTGACAAGAAAGCCCCCGACATCGACTTACCAACCAATAAACTCACAATAGGATGACCTGCCAATCTGGCTCTAGCATAGCTATCTACCGCACCCGCTAAAGCTTGATGAATACCTAATAATTCTTCACGACGCCCATAGGCCTGACTTGGCACATCAACCAAACATAAAATAGCGCGTTTAGTTTCAGCCTGTGCATCGGCTTGAATCACTTCATCAACCGCTTTTGCCAAACTCCAGCCTTCCAAGAGTCCAACTTCTCCTTGTTTTGCCCGTGGGAACAGATTATTGGTATCTTGCACAACTGCAATCACACGTACTGCTTGCTGGTCAATCTGACCATCAGCTACCCAAATAGAAGCCGGAAAACCTTCAACTGCCTTAAAGCCTTGCGTGAGCGCTTTAAACCAATGCGCACCACGAGTAGATGCTTTTAATGTATCAACGGCGATATTCATGCTTGCTCTCCTTGATACAAAGCTTGAACTTGTGCTGGGGTAATCTGCTCAGCCGTATCAACTTGTTGTAGCTTTTTTAAATAGAATGAGTAATTTGAACTACGATGCTGATGAGGCACGCCTTGAGTTAAATAATCGATGACTTGCTGCCGAATTTTCTGGCGATCATCATCAACATAAGCATCTGCCAAACCACTAGCGAAACGCTGATTACCCCCCGTAATACTCCATATAAATGGACGATCTTTGGCATTATATTCTTGTACACCAGCTTCTTGTTCTATCACTTGTGGGCCATTTAGACCTAAACGTCCTTCTTGTGTCATTACAATATAGCTACATAGTCCAGCTGCAATTGACATTCCACCGAAGCACCCTACACTACCTGCAACCACGGCAATCACGGGTTGATACTGACGTAAGTTCACTATTGCAGCCTGAATCTCAGCAATTGCTGCCAAGCCCAGATTTGCTTCTTGTAGGCGAACGCCTCCTGTTTCCAACAGTAAAACTGCCGCTGTTGGAGTGCCTTTCAGATTATCTTCAGCCGCAAGTTCTAAGGCACCTGCAATTTTGGCACCACCCACCTCACCTAAACTGCCACCTTGAAATAAACCTTCAATTGAAATTAGAACCACTGGCTGTTCTTGAATAGTTCCCTTTGCAATCACGACACCATCATCGGCTTGCGGCACAATATTCTGTTTAACGAGCCAAGGCGACATAACACGTGCAAATGGGTCGAGTAACTCTCGAAACGTCCCTTCATCTAATAATGCTTTGGCACGCTCTCTTGCACTCAGCTCAATAAAATCTTGTTTATTTAATAAGCTCTCGATATCAGTCATGAGCAATCTCCTCTAAAGCTTGTTCCAGACGTAAACGAACAACACCGGGGGTTGCACCAAAGTCATGAATATCAATATTGACGGCGGGTGGTATTTGCGCAGTAAAAATTCGTTCAAAAAGATTGTGCCAACGTGCTGCACTGCCATCTACGGAGGTAACGACATGAATAGAGGCTTTTCCCTTTTCACCAGGTTCCATCAAAATTTCTAAATCGCCCGAGCCGACACATCCTACCAATGCTTTTTTTACAGGTGGCTCTGTCGCCACAAATTCAAAATGAAGTGTTTCCATCATCAAAATCCCTCTTTATTTTTTAAAGATGACTGCTGAGCACGATCTATAAACAATGTTGCTGCCAACAAATCTGCGGCACCACCAGCAGAGGCTTTCATCCGAAGTAGATCAATCTCTAAAAGATGCAAAGCGCGGCGACCTTCTAAGCTTGAACTACCGCCCAAATCCAGTACCTGTTGAGCACCTTGTTGCATACGCTTTAAACCCGATGTTCCCGAGCGATAAAGCACACAGGTATCGGTCAAATCAGTCATCATGGCAAGCAAGGCATCTAAACGAGCGAACTCTTCTTTCATGGGTTTACTACGGCTTTGATAAAGCTGCTTTAAACCAAAGTTCACAATCGTTGGAAAACCTTGCTGAGCTTGTTCTTTTGCACCTAAGACGCCTAATTTTTTCTGTACTTGTTGGCCATGACTTAAAGCTTGCTTTGGAATAAAGCGATCTTCAAGCTGGGCAATCTGACCTGCTAACTGGCATAGCTCAACAGCCGATAAATATTGTTGATTGGTACGTGCCAATGCCGCCGCCGTCACTATTAAACCCAAGGCCCAAATTGCACCGCGGTGTGTGTTAACACCATCTGTTGCCAACATCATAGTGTTTTCGCCTTGGCGACCAATTTCACCAATGTCTTCGCGCAAGGCTAAACAAACTTCACCATGGTGCATGGCTGCTTGAGCCATTTCCTCAAACATGGGCCCTAAACTTTTCGCAGAGCGCTCCATTAACGCCAAAGTCAGGTCATCATGGGCACCACTACCACGGCGATCAACCAAGGCTGGTTTAGGAGTCAGATTCACTTCATCAATTAAAGCCTCGACCGCTAAACTTGCCAAAAGCTGACTACTACTAAGAGTTTGATATTGAACTTGTGCCATCATTACCAACTCCTAAATTTTGCAGGGGGTTGATATAAGCCATCTGACCATGTCACCAAGTCGGCAATATTTTTTGCAGCTAAAAGCTCACGTGTTGCGTCTGTACGGCGAATGCCTAAATCTTCAGGGAATACCACCAGGCCTTCACTTCTTAAACGTGCTGTTGTTTTCGGGTCTTGAGTTAAACCAATACTAGTCACACCTGCCACCGCAGCAATCATGGCTTGGCGCTCTTCTTGGCTGCTTGCTTTATATAGATAAGCAATGCCTTCTTCGGTCAGTAAATGGGTGACATCATCGCCATAAATCATGATCGGCGCTAAAGGTAAACCAGCCGTTTTAGCAACATCAATTGCATCGAGACGCTCTACAAAAGTCGGCTTACCACCCTCTTGGAAGGTTTCCACCATTTGTACAACGAGTTTTTTTCCACGTGCCAAATAGGTTTCAGTTTCATTGGCACCTTGCAAACGCATATCAAGCCATGCAGGTGTATCGTGACGGCGGCCACGCGGATCATGTCCCATGTTTGGTGCACCACCAAAACCAGCTAAACGACCTTTGGTCACAGTCGAAGAATGCCCCATGCCATCAACCTGCAACGTTGCACCGATAAATAAATCAACCGCGTATTGACCTGCGAGCTGGCACATCATACGGTTGGAACGTAATGCGCCATCACGACCTGTAAAGAACACATCGGGACGAGCTGCAACATATTTTTCCATACCGAGTTCAGTACCAAAACAATGCACGCTTTCAACCCATCCTGTTTCAATCGCTGGAATTAAGGTTGGATGCGGATTTAGTGTCCAGTTTCGGCAAATTTTTCCTTTTAACCCTAAAGACTCACCATAGATCGGTAAAATCAGTTCAATTGCTGCCGTGTTAAAACCAATGCCATGATTTAACGATTGCACATTATGCTTTTCATAAATTCCACGAATTGCCATCATCGCCATGAGCACATGCACTGGCTTGATGTGTTTTGGGTCACGAGTAAATAATGGTTCGATATAAAAAGGCTGGTCTGCCACAACTACATAATCCACCCAAGAAGCAGGAATATCGACACGTGGCAACTCTGAGACATCATCGACCAGTTCATTCACCTGAACAATCACAATACCGTCGCTAAAAGCAGCAGGTTCAATAAGTGCTGGAGAATCTTCGGTACTTGGGCCTGTATAGATATTGCCTTGGCGGTCTGCCATAAAGCCCGCCGACAGCACCACATTTGGAATAAGGTCAACCACCAAACGTGAATACAACTCAATATAGGTATGAATCGCACCAATCTCTAGCAGCCCATCTTCAATTAACTGGCTAATACGTAAACTCTGTGGGCCAGCAAAAGAAAAATCGAGTTTACGTGCAATACCTTTTTCAAACAGATCGAGATGTTCCGAACGCCCAACGCTCGGCATGATCATATGCAAATCATGCAAAATATCTGGATTGGTTTGCGCCAAAGAGCGCGATAAAAAATCTGCCTGCTTTTGGTTATTCCCTTCGAGTACAACTCGGTCACCCGGTGTAATCAGGGTTTCTAAAACTTTAATAATGTCTTGAGTTGGAATCACCACACCATCGGTATATTGGTTTGCCATCTCTAGTTTTAGTTGTTTGGCATGACGCCGCTTTGTCCATAACCGTTCTTTATTCTGAACTGAGCCTTCCATGTGTTTACCTATAGATCGCAGTTTTGTTCTGAATCTATAAAAACGCTTTATGGACTTTCGATCAATCAACCTAGATGAGCCGTTATTAACCTCAGGTTAACGATTAATTTTATATTCGATGAATTTCTTCAAAAAACCAATCTAGACAGATTTTGACTTTGGGTAAATTTGCGTATTGTGGTCGGTACACCAAATAATAAGAAAAGGGCGATGAGAAGTGAATTTGAGGAAATAATCGTACCAAACGCCCGGTTTGTATATCTTTTTGCACCATAACACTACGCGCTAATGCAACACCATGTCCTTCCATTGCAGCTTGTAAAACTGCAGATGAACTGTTGATTTGCATACCACGGCTAACGTTGATGTCATTCAAACCTACACTTTTTAGCCAAGATTGCCACCCCGGAAATTGTTGATGTTTTTCCATAGAAAGATCATGAATTAAAGTGATATTTTTCAGATCATTTGGAATTAAGAGCGATGAATGTTCATTTAAAAATGCGGGTGAACATACGGGATAAACCTCTTCATCCATAAGTTTAACTGCTTCTAGCCCTTGCCATTGGCCTTGACCATATCTCACCCCCACATCAACTTTTTGTTCTAAAAAATCTACGGTTTTCAAGTTAATGTCTAAACGAATATCAATGTCTGGATATTGTTTTTGAAAATGGTCAATTCTTGGTAATAGCCATTTTTCAGCAAATGCTGGACTCACTGCAATATTAAGCACACCTGATAGAGAATCTTGTTTTAATTTTTCTAAAGCCAAAGTCAGCTTATCAAAACCCGCCCGTATATCCGGTAAAACCGATTCAGCCAGTTCAGTAGCGACCAGTCGATTTTTACCATTCGTTTGCCGATGAAACAAAGGAAAGCCTAACCAATCTTCGAGTGTACGCACCAATTGTCCCACCGCAGCCGGAGTAACATTTAACTCTTTTGCCGCCGCAGAAAAACTTTTGTGGCGTGCGCTCGCTTCAAAAGCACGGAGCGCATTCAAATAAACTGGTGAATTCATAACGCTAAAGATTTTCTTTACTGTAGAAATAGATTATCTCATTTGTACTTATAAACCTTTATTTCTAAAATGTTCTGTAATCTATTCATAATGATTAAATTTTTACATCTTAAACGGGCTTGCTCATTCATTTTATTTATTTTGTTATTGAATAAAGAGAATTTAGTTTACGAGGAAAGTATTCATGTTGATCCATGCCGATTTTTCACAGGCTGTGATTGTCAAACCTGAAGACTATCATTGGGTGAAATCTCCCCGTGGGGAAGTTGATCGTGTCATGCTCGATCGTATTGGCGATGAAATAGCTCGTGCGACCAGTTTGGTGAAATATGCGCCCCACACTATCTTTCCTGAACATCGACATCATCATGGTGAAGAAATCCTCGTACTTTCAGGCGTATTTACTGAAAATCAAAATCAGCACTACCCCGCTGGATGGTATTTACGGAGTCCCCATCAGTCGGTACATCAACCGTCGAGCGAAGAAGGTGCATTGATTTTTGTCAAACTTATGCAAATTCCTACGTCAGAAACGCAAACCTTACGGATCAATACCAACGATCCAACACAATGGCAAGAAATAGATTCGCGTTTATTTTGCACATTGGTTGATGCAAGTTATGAGCACACCTATTTAGAAAAACTCAAGCCGCAGCAACTTTTTATGGAAGATGCTGAGGATGGAATCGAAATTTTGATCACCCAAGGTCAGTTGGCTGATAAAGAAATGGTTTTTGACGCTGGAACATGGATACGCCTACCTCCGAAAACACATGCCCATTTTCAAGCGGGTTTGTCTGGCGCTTCTATTTATGTAAAAACCGGACACCTAGCCTCAGCTATTGCTGAATATAATTAAAGGCTCGTTATGCTTCAAAATACCATGCACCGCCAAGTATTAATTCTGGCGAGTTCTCAATCACTTTTCCAAACCGTTTCCGTCATGGTCATGACCATTGGCGGCTTGGCTGGCGCTAATATTGCAAACACGCCAACACTTGCAACCCTCCCCATCGCATCTATGTTTTTGGGGACAGCCTTAATGATGTTCCCTGCATCAATGCTCATGGCACGTGTAGGACGACGTAATGGTTTTCTATTCGGCGCTTTCTTAGGTGTACTCGGCGGCATTATTGCTTCAATCGGTATTTTTTATAGTTCACTCATGCTTCTGGCTTTGGGTACGCTATGTGTCGGGGCCTATCAGTCCTTTGCTCAGTTTTACCGTTTTGCTGCCAGTGAAGTGGCAACTGACGCGTTTCGCTCACGTGCTATTTCTTGGGTGATGGCAGGTGGAATTGTTGCAGCACTGATTGGTCCGACTTTAGCGCGTTTTGGTGGACCCTTATTCCAGCATTTAGAATATATCGGTTCATTTTTAATTATTAGTATTATCTCATTTGTGGCAATGGGAATTTTATCTAGCCTACATATTGCCGATACAGTTGAGCAAAAGTCTGACTTTACTGCTGGTCGCCCATGGCAACAGATTGTCTTTCAACCGACCTATTTGGTTGCTCTGTTTGGCGCAGTAACAGGCTACGGCATTATGATTTTAGGTATGACCGCTACACCAATTGCTATGCGACATTCACACCATGAACTTGGATCAATTACCACCGTCATTCAGCTACATGTGCTTGGTATGTTCCTACCTTCATTCTTTACTGGAAATTTAATTGCACGTTTTGGGGTAATTAAAATCATGTTTGCAGGTCTTTTATTATTTGCCTGCTACATTGGGTTTGCTCTCTCAGGTATTCAGTTCGCATCTTTTGCTATTTCTTTAATTCTATTAGGCGTGGGTTGGAACTTTTTATTTATTGGCAGTACTTCTTTACTCACAGGAACCTATTCCGTGGCTGAAAAAGCCAAGGCTCAAGCCATTAACGATATGACCGTTTTTGTTGTGGGATTGATTTGTTCGTTTAGTGCAGGTGCTTTACTGGATTTATTTGGCTGGAAAGCAATGAATATGGCGTTAATACCATGGTTGGTGATTGCCGCAGCTTCTCTCTTCTGGCTAAGCCAAAAAAGAGAAAAGCAGTTTGTTTAAATTGTTTTTAACGCGGTTTGCTCAATAGCCATTCTAGATTTTGACGGACCGCAGGCCACTCATGTTTCAAAATGCTATAAACATGAGTGTCCCTCAAAATATCATCTTTCACAATTTGATGGCTTCTTAGCACACCATCGAGCTTTGCACCTAAACGTACAATCGCGGCTTGACTTTGAACATTTAAAGAAGAAGTGCGTAATTCAACCGCCATACAGTTTAAAGTCTCAAATGCATGAGCCAATAGGAGCTTTTTACATTCAGTATTTACAGGCGTACGCTGTGCAGACTTGCGATACCACGTCGAACCAATTTCTACACGGCGATGTGCTTCTTCAATATGCATGAGAGTTGTCATGCCCAACGCCCGACCTGTTTTTCGGTCTTCAATATAAAAAGGCAACATAGAACCAGATTTTTGCAAATCAAGACGTCTTTCAATTTCAGCAGCCATTTGTTCAGGTCTTGGCACACGGGTATACCAAAGATTATAGAGTTCCCCATCACAAACGGCCTCTTTGAGCGCTTCAGCCTGAGTTACATCTAGCGGCTTTAAAATAACGTGTTCACCCACTAACTCAACAGATGTAGTCAAAGACATCTTTATCTCCTCAATTGATATTAAAATTTTATGTTTTCAAAATTATTTATTTAACTCAGCCACACTGTACATGGCATTCGCTATGGTTTGATGACCAGACGTCGATAGGCCATCTGCCGCGCCTAAAATGTCACAGCGTTCTTTATTTTGCCCAAGTTTTGATTTTCCTTGCAGCTTAGTAATTTCAATTTCTATTCCCACAATCGCCTTTAACATTGGTTCAAGATAGTCTTTTGGTGCATCTGACATTTTCCATGGTTCAGGTTGAGATGCTTCATGGGTACGGGTTAAACGAGCTACTACACCACGAACATAGCGTTCATCATCTCGAATCGTCACTTTTCCATAAGCATGCACAACCCTATAGTTCCATGTCGGCACTTGTCTGTGCTGTTCATGTTTGGATGGGTACCAGTTTGGTGAAATATACGCATCGCCAGCTTGAAACACGACGAGTACCTCATCTCCATTTTTAATGTCCTGCCAAACAGAATTACTTCGAGACACATGCGCATGTAACATACCCAAGTCCCCTTCCTTTGCCAGCAATTCAAATGGAAGATGATTTGCATCTAAACCACTATTCCCATGAGTAAAAAGCACCCCAAATGGATATTCTGCAATAAGAGAATGCAACACATCCAACCGGTTTTCTGCAAAATCATCAGGGATATACATGACTCAAAACCTCGCTGTAAATATCAGAGTTATTTATATTTTGTGTTGTAAATTTTCTGGTTTCTGTGGTTTATTAAAAAGAACCACTTTGTATTTTTTTAAGTAGACCAGAATTATGGCAAGAATGGCAAAAGTTGTTGAACTTCCATCTATTGCAAAGATTGATAAAAGCCAAGGGAAGATTAGTGCTCAGCTGACCCAAGCTTTACGTGAAGCTGTACAAAGTGGTGATTTACAGCCTGGAGATCCGTTGCCTTCTTCCCGTGAACTGGCTTTAACTCTAGGTGTCGCTCGCGGAACCATTATTGAAGCTTATGATCAGCTTTTAGCTGAAGGTGTTTTTGACTCTCAAGCACGAACTGGCACCTATGTGTCTCATGCTTTAACTAAAAAAACTACACCGCAACATTCTCAAAAAGAAAATAAACCTAACTCGATATCTTTGACCAAATCGGCACGTTCTTATGCCGAGGTACTCAAAGAATTTAAGCCACTTCCTCATGTTCCTTTTGCAGTATCTGTCCCCGTCGGTCGTACTCAACCAAGTGATATCTGGCGTAAGTTTGGTAATAAATTTAGATCACGAGGTGCAGGAATTCCTTCAGGATATGGCGAACCGCAAGGTGTGTTATCACTAAGAATTGCTATAGCCGACTATGTACGTCGATCACGCTCTGTCCACTGCGAACCTGAACAAATTGTGATTACACCCGGTATTCAGCAATCACTTTATATTTGCAGCCAGATTTTATTTGAAGCAAAAGATGAAGTTTGGGTTGAAGATCCAGCTTATCGGGGGACCACAGCTATTTTTGAGCATGCCGTACAACACATTCGTATGGTTCGTGTTCCTGTCGATGAAGAAGGCATTCAGGTTGAAACTGGCATTAAGCTTGCAAAATATGCACGTGCTGCTTTTGTGACGCCATCTCATCAATACCCACTTGGTATGCCAATGAGTCTAGCAAGACGTACTGCTTTATTAGCTTGGGCAAAACAGCAAAATGCATGGATCATTGAAGATGACTACGACAGCGAACTTCGTTATAACGGCCAGCCCTTCCCATCTTTACAAGGCATGGCACCCGACCAAGTGATTTATTTGGGTACTTTCAGCAAAGTGTTATTTCCATCCCTTAGACTTGGCTATGCAGTGTTGCCTAAAGAACTGGTAGCTCCTTTTTGTGGGCTTAGAGTCTTAATTGATCGGCACCCGCCTGCTGCCGACCAACATGTTTTAGCTGCTTTTATTCAAGAGGGTTATTTAGAGCGACATATTCGACGGACTCGAAATGTTTACGCAGAAGTCCGAGAATATATTATTGGTTTGATTGAACAATACATCCCTCAAGAACTGGCTTGGTTACAACCGGGCGATCAAGGCATGCACATGGTGTTATGGCTTGCTCATCATATTAAGGACATTGAAGTCGCAAGCTCGGCAGTCGATGCAGGCATTGCCATTAAAGCAATTTCACCGACATTTTCAAAAGAACAGCAATGTTCGGGTCTGATTGTCGGTTTAGGAGATTTTGAACCTGAGCTGATGAAACAAGCCATTAAAGAACTATCAAACATTATTCAACAACATGCCAAGCCCACATCGGAAAACCTACAGCACCAACCATAGATGAATCGCAAATGGCCCAATTAATACCATTAAAATACCGGCAATAACCATAGTCAAACTGGCAATTACACCTTCTTCACTATTGCGCTGCTGTGCTCTAACTGTACCAAAACCATGGGCTGCATTACCGAAGGCTGCCCCATTGGCTACATTAGAACGGATTTTAGTAATCGCTAAAATTGCATCGCCGCAGATCATACCAACCAAACCCGTAATGACCGTAAATAGAGAAACCAAAGCTGCCGAACCGTGAATATCTTCCGCTAAAATCATGGCAAATGGTGTTGAAATAGAACGGGCCATTAAACTGTTGGTCACTTCAGGGCTAAAATGGAACCACTGTGCCATTTCATAGGCAGACATCACACCTACACTCATGCCGACAATAATCGCAATCGAGAGAACCCCGAGGTTTTTACGAATCGTTTCCCGATAGCGATAAATCGGTACAGCAAAAGCAACCGTTGCAGGCCCTAATAAATTCACAATCCACTGGGTATCTTCTGCATAAGTTTGATATGAAATTCCAAAAATCGTCATCAAAATAATGGTGAGTACAGGTACACTAATTGCGGGTGATAACCAAAGTTTTGGATTTTTCTGATAGATCCGCTTTGCCATAACATAGGCTGCCAAAGTCCAGATCAGACAAAGAATTGACCAAATATTCATGTCGTTTGCTCTTTAGATATGCTTATGTTGAAGACGTTTTCGAGCCTGTAAATAAGCTTTCAAACGATTGTAATAGTGAATCGTCAGGCACGTACTGAGCATGACCGAAATAGTCCCAACTGCAATGCTCAAGACAATTTGCCACCCTTCAGTCATAAACAAGGTTTTATACTGAACTACGGCGACCACAACAGGCACAAAAAACAGTAACAGTTCACCTAAAACAACAGTTGCTCCCATTGCCACCTGATCCATTTTGATAATTTTAAAGAACAGACATAAAAGCAATAAAAACATCCCTAAAATGCCTGCCGAGACAGGTACACCAAGTTTTTGATGTAAGAGATATCCTACCCACCAAAATCCAGCCAAAATCAAAATTTGTTTAACTAAAATTAAAAATGAAGGTTGTGTGGGTGTTCCCGAAGCAGATTCAGTACTCATTTTGCGAAATTAAATGGTTAACTACACCATTATGCTATCTTGGTTAAAGCTGCTAAATATGAATTATTCATGTTAAAATTATTCAAAAATGGAATAATCTATTCTTTATTATGCTTTCTCTAAAATCATTACAATGCTTCGTTACACTGGTAAAAACTAAAAGCTTTACCCGTGCTGCTGACGAGTTATATCTGACTCAGCCCACCATTAGTAAAATAATACAACAGCTTGAAGAACAGCTTCAGGTCCAACTTTTGGTCAAACCTGAGCACGGCCGAAAAAGACAAATTGAATTAACCCAAATTGGAGAACGCATTTATCAACATGCAGTCGAGCTTCTTCAGGCAGAACAGAACATCTTTCTTGAGATAGAAAATTATCAACAATTAAAAACAGGGACTTTAAAACTTGGCGTTCCGCCTTTAGGTTCGCAGCTTCTAACAACTGCCTTGTTTGATTATCACCAACAGTGGCCTGATATTGAATTGGCTTTTATGGAAGTGGGTTCACGCGGTATTGAACAAGCTTTACTTAATAACGACTTAGACGTTGGTGTTTTATTGCAGCCTTTTGATACGCAAATTTTCAATAGCATTGAGCTATGTAATTACCCTTTAATGGTCCTTTTACGTCGGGATGCCACTTGGGCAACCCGCAAAAAAATAAATCTAGAAGAGCTACAACACCAATCATTTTTAATGTTTCCTGAAAATTTCTCTTTAAACAGTATTATTCTCGATGCATGTAAGCAGCATGGTTTCTATCCGACCATTGCTTGTCGTACTAGCCAATGGCATCTTCTGGCAGACATGGTGTTACAACGTATGGGGATCGCACTTCTTCCTCAATATTATACCGATATGCTTGACCCTAGTTTATTTGCAGCAGTACCACTCGAAAAACCAAATATTCAATGGCACTTAGTGATGGCTTGGAAAAAGAATCTTCCTGCCTCACCAGCAGTTCAAGCTTGGCTGAGCATTGTTCGCCAACATTTTCAGCACATTAAACCTTAATTCAAAAACCGATAAAGCTTTTCCACAAAAAAGCTACCCAATCTTGGCTTAGCTCACTTAGACTAGATCGCATCTGTTTTATGACATGGACAATAACAATGAATAATGAACGTTTTAAGCTCTACACAGATTCACAATTTCTAAGTCCCTATGCGTTTACAGTTTTTGTAGGGCTACATGAAAAACAAATTTCATTTGAAATAGCAACCATCAACTTAGGTCAGCAAGGCCAGTTTGAAAAATCTTATGTCGAAAAGTCATTAACAGCCAAAGTGCCTGTACTTGAGCATAACGATTTTGCTTTATCAGAATCATCTGCCATTTTGGAATATCTTGAAGATCTCTATCCAGACACAGCTATCTATCCAAAAGATATTCAAGCGCGCGCAAGAGCACGACAAATTCAAGCATGGCTCAGATCAGACCTAGTGGCTCTAAGAACTGAACGACCAACCGATGTTATTTTTATTCAGCCCACATCTACACCACTGTCTGAACAAGGTTTAAAAGCAGCCGAGAAACTGTTCTTTGTTGTAGAAAAACTTCTTGCCCCGAGCGCCGAATTTCTTTTTGGTTCATGGAGCATTGTGGATGCTGAACTTGCCCTGATGTTGCAACGTCTTATTCAAAACGGCGATGCTGTACCAGAGCGATTAAAAGATTATGCACTGCAACAATGGCAACGGCCGAGCGTACAAAAATGGCTTGCATTGCGACATAACTAAACCCTTATATTTCAACCAAACATGAGATAAAAAAATGAGTGATTCAAACTATATTCCTCCACAAGTTTGGCAATGGACTGGAGAAAAAACCGATTTAAACCAACCGACTTCAGGTGCCCGTTACGAACATACACTTCCTGTAGGGAAACATCCGCTCCAGCTCTACTCTTTAGCCACACCTAATGGGCAAAAAGTCACTATTTTGCTAGAAGAACTTTTAGCATTGGGACACCAAGATGCTGAATATGATGCTTGGCTCATCAAAATTGGTGAAGGACAGCAATTTGGCAGCGGTTTTGTAGAAATTAATCCAAACTCTAAAATTCCAGCATTGGTTGATCATAGCCAGAACCCGCCATTAAGAGTGTTTGAGTCTGGTTCAATTTTGCTTTATTTGGCTGAAAAGTTTAAAGCTTTCATTCCAACTGATATTGCTGCACGTACCGAATGTCTCAATTGGCTATTTTGGCAAATGGGTAGCGCACCATATTTAGGCGGTGGTTTTGGGCATTTTTATGCCTATGCCCCTGTTAAAATTGAATATGCGATTAATCGCTTCGCCATGGAAACAAAACGCTTACTTGATGTGTTAGATCAACATCTAGCAAAGCATGAATACTTGGCAGGCTCTGAATACACTATCGCGGATATTGCTGCATTCCCTTGGTATGGTGGTCTTGTTAAAAACTGGGTGTATAACGGCGCGGAGTTTTTAGGGGTCGACCAATATAAAAATGTTCAGCGCTGGGCAGATGCGATTTTAGCGCGCCCTGCGGTTCAACGTGGTCGTATGGTCAACCGTACTTTTGGCGATTTAGCTACACAGTTACATGAACGCCATGATGCTAGCGATTTTGATACTAAAACCCAAGATAAAGTTTAATTTTCATTGTTAAAATAAAACCCACTTTTGCTCAAACAGTGGGTTTTATCGTTCTTCCAATAAAAATCTTATTTCTTATTGATGCAAAGAAAGCCCCTTAATTGCTTTATCGACCACTTTTTTAGGCCCTCTTACCGCCACCCCGACCAAATTTAATTGATTCGCATCTTCGTCCAAAAAGACGGCTCGATTGTCCTCATCATTGTCTGTAGAAAACATGGCGTGTACATAGGGAATAATCGTTAAATCTTGCTCAATTGCTTTCTTATGCGCTTTTTGTAGACCCGATAAGTCTCCCTCAAAAACTAACATTGGCTGACCTAGCATATTGCCATATTCATACCCATTGGCATCGATATAAGGTTTACCCAACATTTCTGGAACAGCCGAGGCAACCCCTGTTGCTAAAAAAGCTACCACATTTAATCTCTGCCACGTCGCAAGATCATTACGGACAATCAACGCAATTTTTGTGTCAAACATAAACCCCTATCCTGAGTCATAACTTTAGGTCGCTCATCATGACTCATTCAGATTTTTCTCGTCTTGTACGTTTGTGCAGGAGCCATCACAAACGTACAAGACCGTAAATTTGCGAGTCACTATGCTGGGTTGTTTTGTTTTAGTAGATGCGTTTATGGAAATCTTTTTTTATACCTTGAGTGTGATGTATAGCCCCGGTCCAGTAAATTTTATGGGTCTAAATGCTGGGTTAACAGGACAATTCAAAAAAACGATTTATTTTTTTATAGGTGTTGGTTGTGCAATGCTGATGTTATTCATGATTTTTGGATATATTGGCGCAGCGATCATTCCAAGAAATGCCTTGCATTATATTGCTTTGTGCGGTGCACTTTATACGTTTTATCTTTCATACCAAATGTTAAAGGCAGATATTGATATTCGTGATGAAACCACTGGAGTTCAGACTTTGTCTTTCTGGAATGGCTTTTGGATACAAGCCTTAAATCCAAAAGGGATATTAGTGATTTTGCCTGTAACCACGATTATGTATCCAACTGCACATATTACTGGCATTCAAATCTTTTTAGTGTCATTGCTCATTTCCATAGGTGCCGCAGGCGCACCCTGCCTTTACTCTTGGGCAGGTGCAGTGTTAGGTAAAAAAATTAAAAATAAAATCTGGTTTAATCGCCTAAACAAAGCCATGGGAATGATGCTGATCATTTCTGGCATATTTATGCTTTATGATTTTTTAAAAGGCATACATCTAATTTAAAACAAAGTTGAGGTCAGTCTATACACAGGCTGACTTTTCAATAGCTTGATTAAGAAGATAGTTTATTGATCATTCGCCATCTAGCTGGAGTCAAACCGAAGGCTTTTAGAAAATGACGTGTCATATGACTTTGATCAAAAAAACCTGCAATTAAAGAAGCTTGAGTTAAGGACTCTCCATACATCAGGCAAGACTTCACTACTTCCAATCTACGCATAGTCATATATCGATGTGGACTGGTACCAAATAGCAATCGGAAGTCCCGTGAAAGGCTCCAACGGTCTCGTCCAACATTTTTTTCAATATCATCTAAAGAGATATTTTCATATAAAGAGGCATGTATAAATTCTCTGGCACGCTCCGCAGCAACATAGTCATAAGAATGGGAAGCTCGTTGATTTTTACCAGAAATTTCATACAGCGTGGTTGCCAAATCATAGAGAGCATCTTGGTTCTCTAAAAGGTCGATATGTTGCCCCATTTCTTGCAATAAAACATCAGTTGCCTTAAATAACCGAGGGTCCTGACTCAAGCCATTTTCAAAAAATGGTAAAGGTTTTCCCTTCATAATTTCCTGTAAGGTTGCAGGTTTTAAGTATACCATCCGATATCTAAAACCGTCTCGCGTACCCGACTCTCCATCATGTTTTTCATCAGGATGTAAAACCATCGTCATACCCGGTAAGCTATGTTTCATCTCTCCCCGATAATGAAAACTTTGCACACCCGTTAACGTTCGACCAATTGCAAAAGTATCATGACGATGCGACTCGTAAGCATGATCGGTAAAAAATGCTTCTATTCTTTCCAGACTATCTGGGTCAGAGTCCCTGACAATCCAATCACTTGCATTGGGTAGTTCAATCACATATTCACCAAAATTTTATATGTGCTAGCAAAATTTAGTCTATCCATTTACGCTATTATTCACTTGAAAATAGCCTGTATATAAGTCACTCAGCCAAGCCACAAATGCCCGCACCCGTGGCGAAAGTTGTCGATGTTGCGGGTACAATGCAGAAACCGACATGGCGGGGCTTTTCCAGCCAGACAAAACCTCAACCAATTGCCCATTTTTTAAATGTTCGGCCACATGGTAGCGTGGTACCTGAATTAAACCTGCCCCACGTAAAGCACATAATACATAGTTTTCAGCGTCATTTACCGCGATCCAGCTTTTCAAAAAATAGTCTTGTTTTTTGCCATTCACCATCAATTCAAACGGGTAGTTTCGTCCACCTGATGTCGAGAAGAAATTAACACAATAATGTGATAACAAATCTTCTGGTTGCTGAGGTGTTCCATGTTTATTTAAATAGTCAGGACTTGCACAAATGACTTGTGGCATATCGACCAAATGTCTAGCAATTAAAGATAAATCATCCAAACGTCCTGCTCTCACCACACAGTCTATCCCTTCCCTAATCAGATCAACCAAGCGATCACCTGTACTAATTACCAGTTCAATATCGGGATATAACTCGTGAAATTGATCAATGATGGGTAAAACAATTTTAGTCGCATGTGCGCCTGATAAATCGACACGTAATAACCCACGGGGCTGTGCAATTACATTCCGTAAAGACGATTCGGCATCATCAAGTTCCGATAATATTTGTGTGCAGCGCTCATAAAATGCCTGCCCATCGAGGGAGGGCCTGACATGCCGTGTAGTTCGCTCTAGTAAGCGGCACTGTAAATTATTTTCTAACTCTTTAATGGCATTACTTGCTGTAGCGCGTGGGATATTCAATTGGTCGGCTGCCTGACTAAAGCTACCCAACTCTACGATGCGGGTAAAAAGCTGTAAGGTATCAAATTTATCCATAATGCTCTCTTTTTAGCCAACCACATTATTAATGTATTTGGAATTATCTTATCCAATTATGAGACTTTATCCCGTATTTCTACATTATTAAAATAAACCATACTTACTTGAACAGGCTAGTTAACAATGAATATTTCGAAAAAAACAGCTCTTGTCACTGGTGCATCTCGTGGTATTGGTCGTGCTATTGCCGAACGCCTAGCTCAAGATGGTTTTTATGTGATCATTAATTATGCTGGCAATGCGACTCATGCCCAAGCAACTGTAGATCACATTATTGAGCAAGGTGGCAAAGCCTCTGCCATTCAAGCCGATGTTGCAAATGAACATGATGTCAGCCGTTTATTCCAAGAAGCAAAAGCCATTAACGGTCAATTAGATGTTGTGGTTCATAGCGCAGGCATTATGCCTATGGCAAAAATTACACCTGAAGCTCTGCCTGATTTCGATAAAGTAATTCATACCAATTTACGGGGTGCATTTTTAATATTGGCTCATGCGGCCGAAACAGTACCAGATGGTGGCCGAATTATTACGCTTTCAACCAGTGTAATTGCTAAATCTTTTCCAGCATATGGCCCCTATATTGCATCCAAAGCAGGTGTGGAAGGCTTGGTACATGTGTTAGCAAATGAGTTACGCGGCCGAAATATCACTGTAAATGCAGTTGCGCCCGGTCCAACAGGTACTGACCTTTTTTACAATGGAAAAACTGACGAGCAGGTTTCGGCTATTGCAAAACTTGCTCCATTGGAAAGAATTGGAACACCTGAAGAAATTGCCAATGTAGTTGCCATGCTAGCTGGTCCAGATGGACGTTGGGTAAATTCACAAGTCATTCGAGTAAATGGTGGATTTGCTTAAATTTTAAAACCGTGTGGATTATTTTAATTCACACGGCTTTTATTAACTATTAAAATGATTAATCCATCAATTTTAATTAAAGAATGATATAAGCTTAATGAATACTTTTTTATAAAAATATCCGCCATTCTTATTTATGAAAATAATATATATAAATAGATATTCCTTATTTTTGCTTATATTTAAAAACGCGTAAATTGAACAATAACAATCTGAATCAAAGATAAGGATATATTCAATGAATGCAAAATTAAATACAGAAGCTCCCCAAAGCTTTATCTCAAATGATTCAAATCCATCCTTGTCAAATGAAGAAATTCTTTCTAAAGCACAGCAATACGCACAAGACCATGAGCTGAATTTTAGGGGCAGTTTATCACCACATGATGCATGGCAACTTGTACAACAAGGCGAAGCTGTTTTAGTTGATGTGCGTACCAATGAAGAACGTAAATTTGTGGGTTATGTCCCTGAAAGTATTCATGTCGCGTGGGCAACAGGCACATCCTTTAACCGCAATCCACGCTTTTTAAAAGAACTCGAATCAAAGGTCGGCAAAGATAAAACCATTCTTTTGTTATGCCGTAGTGGCAACCGTTCGGCACAGGCAGCCGAGGCCGCATTTAATGCTGGTTTTGAGCACATTTATAACGTTCTTGAAGGCTTCGAAGGCGATCTAAATGATCAGCAACAGCGTAATCAGAAAAATGGCTGGTGCATCCATCAACTTCCTTGGCAACAAGACTAATACTCTAATCAATTTTCAGTGAATCAAGGAAAGCCTGTGACTCAATGGAACATTAATGCGGTTGTACAAGGTTTACAACAGGCAAGGCATGACTGGCGTCAGCAACAGCATAGAACCAAAGAATTTGGGGGCCGTGAACTTCCATCTAAAGAAGCTTTAAAAGCCATTTTAGATGACCTGTGCGGAATTTTATTTCCAATGCGTTTAGGCCCTGCCGACTTACGTCAAGAAACTGAAGATTCTTATATTGCCTATACTTTAAATCGGGTACTTACAGCCTTACATGCGCAAGTACAACTGGCTTTAAATTATGAAGCAAAACGTCATTTGAGTCATTTGAATACAGTCCAACAACCCGAGGAACTTGCTCAAAATATTGTGCAGGATTTTGCCAACACCTTGCCCTCTATACGACGTCTTTTAGACGGCGATGTGCGTGCTGCTTATGAAGGTGATCCGGCGGCGCATAGTGTGGATGAGGTATTACTTTGCTATCCGGGCATATTTGCAATTATTTATCACCGAATTGCGCATCAGCTCTATGCCCAAGCGCCTTTATTATCTCGCATTATTTCGGAATTGGCGCATTCTGCTACGGGTATTGATATTCATCCGGGTGCGCAAATCGGTAAAGGATTTTTTATTGATCATGGCACAGGTGTCGTCATTGGTGAAACTAGCGTTATTGGGGAACGTGTTCGTATTTATCAGGCCGTAACCCTTGGGGCAAAACGATTTGAAACGAATGATGATGGTGCTTTGAAAAAAGACTATACACGCCATCCAATTGTTGAAGATGACGTGGTGATCTATGCAGGTGCCACTATTTTAGGCCGTATTACGATTGGTCGAGGGTCCATTATTGGGGGTAATGTTTGGCTAACACATAGTGTGGCCGCAGGTAGCCAGATTTTACAGTCACCGAATGAGTCTTATCAAAAAAATCATATTGCCGGTTAAAAACTATAGATGTGTAATAAATAGATAAGGGGATGAATAAACAAAAAACTTGCATATTAATTAAATGCTTATTTCTAGTTTAAATATATTTTTATTTGAAAAATAGATAACTCATTAATAAGCCCTCCACTTAGAAAAATATACAACGCTATTTTAATTTTAAAACCAGAACTAATTCTAGTTTATATACATCCTAGAATTTTTATTTTCAAAAAGCCAATGTAATAAGGAAAAATGATTCATGGCGAAAAATACTGACAAAGCCCAACTTGCACTTGGGGACCACGCAGCCCGCCAACTGGCCAATGCAACCAAGACAGCTCCTCAACTTTCTACAATTACTCCCAGATGGCTGACTCACTTACTGCAATGGCTTCCAGTTGAAGCAGGTATTTATCGCTTAAACCGTGTAAATAATACCGATGATATTCAGGTGGCTTGCACACAACGTGATGAAGCAACTTTACCTCAAACTTTTGTTGATTATGACCCAGAGCCACGTGAATACTTTTTAAATGGCGTATCTACTGTTTTAGATGTACATACACGTGTTGCAGACCTTTACAGCAGCCCACACGACCAAATTAAAGAACAGCTCCGTTTAACCATTGAAACCATTAAAGAACGTCAAGAAAGTGAGCTTATCAATAACCCTGAATACGGTTTACTGGCAAGTGTGACAGATGACCAACGTATTTCGACCTTAAATGGCCCACCTACTCCAGATGATCTTGATGATTTGCTACGCAAAGACTGGAAAGAACCGGGATTTTTCCTAGCGCATCCTGATGCAATTGCAGCATTTGGACGTGAATGTACACGCCGTGGTGTACCACCTCCAACGGTTAGCTTATTTGGTTCGCAATTCATTACATGGCGCGGTATTCCACTGATCCCATCTAATAAAATTCCTGTAGAAGATGGCAAAACTAAAATCTTGTTGCTTCGTGTTGGTGAAAAGCGTCAAGGGATTGTTGGTTTATTCCAACCGGGTCTTGCTGGTGAACAGTCACCAGGGCTTTCAGTACGCTTTATGGGAATCAACCGTAACGCGATTGCGTCGTATCTAATCTCGTTATATTGCTCACTTGCAGTACTCACTGATGATGCGTTGGCAGTATTAGATGATGTGGAGGTGGACAAATATCATGACTACCCAGTTAACTACAAGTAATCTTCAAGGTAGTCCAACGGGGTCTAAAGTGACTGGTGTTAACCCACCAGCCAACTTCCCTGATGAGTCCACCATTGCTCGACTTGCTAATGAGTTTTTTTCAGCATTACCAAGCTCAAGCAGTTCAGCTTCTCCATCGGGCCTTAACTTGGACTTACCTGTCGGAGCGCCACCGCACCCACCACAACCGGGTGAACCATTTTCTGCACTCAGTGGTCGTGCGTCCAATATCGCCTTTCAAAAAAGCCTCAATCCGGAATATCCTGAACATATTCCAAATTTGCCAGACTACCCTGAACGCCGAATTGTAGCGTCTGCACCTGTGGTGGGTGGAGCTAATTTGCCACGCCCACCATTTGAACCACATTTGCCACAAACTGCCCATAGTGAACCAAATGTGCCACGCATTGAACCAAGCTTGCCCACTGGTACAGGTGAATCACCTTATTATTTTTTAAATGATTTTTCTGCTCCCAATACGGCAGAACCGTCTGTTAAAGGTGTTGAAGATAATTATTCGGTTGCACAGTCTTTTCAATTGCCACATGGTGACCAGCTGAAATCATTGCTGACGGAAGATCGTTTTGCAACGAACACGCCTCCCCAAAGTTCGGTAAACTCTGCATTTTATTTTTTAGACTTGCCTCAAAGTGGACAAAGTTATAGTCACTATCAACCATCGCAACCCACTTTTGTAGCAAGCAGTGCTCAACCACTCGATGTACATGCTATACGTCGCGATTTCCCAATTTTACAGGAACGCGTCAATGGTCGACCTTTAGTCTGGTTGGATAATGCTGCCACTACACAAAAACCGCAGCGCGTGATTGATCGGATTGCTTATTTTTATCAGCATGAAAACTCAAATATTCACCGTGCTGCCCATGAGTTAGCGGCTCGTGCAACCGATGCCTATGAACATGCAAGAAATGTAGTTGCCCGATTCATTGGCGCGCCTTCTTCTAAAGAAATTATCTTTGTTCGAGGAACAACCGAAGGCATTAATTTAATTGCAAAAACATGGGGCGAGCAAAATATTGGTGAAGGTGATGAAATTATCGTTTCTCACTTAGAACACCATGCCAATATTGTGCCTTGGTATCAACTCACCAAAAAAACTGGAGCAAAATTAAGAGTCATTCCTGTGGATGACACGGGCCAGATTATTTTAGAAGAGTTGCCAAAACTGATTAATGAACGCACTAAACTGCTGTCGATTACTCAAGTTTCGAATGCTTTAGGAACAATCACACCTGTTGCTGAAGTCATTAAAATTGCCCATGCCAAAGGTGTCCGTGTTTTAGTTGACGGCGCCCAATCTGTTTCGCACATTCCTACCGATGTACAAGCTCTCGATGCAGACTTTTTTGTGTTTTCTGGACATAAAGTGTTTGGGCCGACGGGTATTGGTGCAGTCTATGCAAAACCAGAACTGCTAGAAAGCATGCCTGTTTGGGAAGGCGGCGGTAACATGATTCAGGATGTGACCTTCGAACAAGTAGTTTACCAACCTGCACCAAACAAGTTTGAAGCTGGAACTGGAAACATTGCCGATGCTGTTGGTTTAGGCGCTGCGCTTGAATATGTCGAAAGTCTAGGCATTCATAACATTGCTCGCTATGAACATGATCTACTCGAATATGGTCAAAATGCACTGAGCAGTGTGTCTGGTTTACGTTTGATCGGAACAGCGCATCACAAAGCCAGTGTTATGTCCTTTACCTTACAAGGCTATTCAACGGAACAAGTGGGCAAAGCTTTAAATCAACATGGTATTGCGGTACGTTCTGGCCACCACTGTGCACAGCCAATTTTACGTCGTTTTGGTGTAGAACAGACCGTGCGTCCGTCTTTAGCTTTTTATAATACGACTGAAGAAATTGATTTATTGGTGTCAGTATTACATCAACTGACACGTAATAGGCGTAGCAGTTAAATTTATTTTTGCAAAAAGGACTGCTTTCGAGCGGTCTTTTTTATGGATTATTTATTGAAACAACTTGAGCTCAACTTCATATATAGGAACAAGTCAAAGTAGTTATCAGTGCGGAGTCTTATTATTTTAAATTCAATTTCTGAATTAGCCTTCGGCTCGAGCTAAGAGTCATCTACAGCCTGCCCATAATTTATAAAAATAATGTTTTTGCAATATTTGCTGATAGATGAAAACAGTTAACAGGTTCTGTAGATGAGAAAGTTTTTTGGTTACTTTTTCCAAAAAAAGTAACAGAATTAGCTACTTTATTATGACGTATAAACGGTAAGACTCCGTCGTGCTACCCCATCTACTTATAAATAAAACCAACTTAAACAAACAATCCCCAAATCAATCTCAATGCAATTCCAATTAACAACAGCCCCATCACCCGCTCAAAATAAACCCCAAACTCCAAAAACCGTTTACGTACAATAGGCTGAGCAAATAGTACGCTCACCACCATAAACCAAATGGCATTAACCATACACATCCATACCCCATAAAAAACCTGAACTTTCATCGGTGTGGTGGTACTTACAATCGTCGTAAAAATTGCCAGAAAAAAGATGGTGGCTTTTGGGTTTAACGCATTGGTAAGAAAACCCATTGTAAAAGCTTTAAATAAACTTGGCGTGTCACTGTCTGTTTGACCATTAATTTCAAGATTGGTATTTGGCTGACTACGTAAACACTGCCATCCTAAATAAATCAAATAAGCTGCTCCCGCTGTTCTGATCAGTGACATGAGCCATTCGCTTTGTTGAATCAAAAAGCCAATACCAACAAGTGTATAAAATACATGCACTGAAATTCCTACACCAATACCAATTGCGGTTAAACATCCAATCAAATAGCCATAACGCACACTTTGTCTGACCGTAATCACAAAATCAGGCCCCGGTAAAATTACGGCTAAAAAATGAATTACAGTTAGCGTCAAAAACTCATGCCCATATAACTGCCACATCTATTCAGTCTCCTCAGCCACGCCATAACTGACACTCAACTTTCCTTTCTTAAACTGATAAGAATGAATGTCTATAGAACCAATATCTGCTAATGAAGTGACATGAGTTCCGCCACAAGGAAATGCAGGAAACTCACCAAAGCTGATTTCACGAAAGCCATCAGCATGTTGATGAAAATGGGGTGGCAAACCATCTTGAATATAGTGAGAACATTGGTTCTGAAGCATTTCAGCATCAAGTTGTTCGGCCGCTTCCAAAGGAATAAACTGAACCCGAGCATCGTTGGGCCAGTGCTGAGCTTTTATAGCTTGCCAGCCAAACAGATGCATTACATGTGCGATGAGATGTCCAGCCGAATGTAATCGGCTATGATAATGACGTTTCTTTTCATCAACTTGAGCTAATGTCTTTCCCAAATCAACGGGGTGTGTGCAATAATGAATAATTTCACCTTGTTCAATTGCAACGTGAACTACATTTACCTCTGCAATTTTTCCAGTGTCGCTAGGTTGACCACCACCTTGCGGGTGAAACGGTGTTGCCGATAAGCATATGGCAAAGCGCCCATCTTCACATGATTTACATTCTAAAACTTCAACCTCAGCGGCAAGAACACCTGTTAAATACAATGCTTGTGTCATACTTTTTCATACATACCTTACGATGAAAAAGATTGTATTGCGATTTTTTAGACGCGATAATCCAGTCAAAATCCAAATAACTTTTGCCTCATGAGCACAAATCAAAATCTGGTTCTATTAAATGAAATGGCGACTTTCGTTAAGGTTGTCGAGTCGGAAAGTTTTTCTGAAACTGCAAGACAGCTTGGTACAACTCCTTCTGCTGTTAGTCGTGCAATTGCTCGTTTAGAACGTGCTTTAGGTACTCGCTTACTCTATCGGACCACACGGAAACTTCGTTTAAGTGAAAGTGGACAACAGGTCTATCAACGTTGTTTAGATATGGTGAATGCGGCACAAGCAGTGATGGAAAGTTCAGGCCAATTTCATGTCGAACCAGAAGGCGTCATTCGCATGAGTGTTCCCAAAGCCGTGGGGCATTTTATGATTCATCCGCATTTACCCGAATTTTTAGAACGCTACCCGAAAATTGATATTCAAATGCTTTTAGAAGATCGCTATGTAGACTTGATAGATGATGGCGTCGATTTAGCACTTCGAATTACAGAGCAACCACCGGGTGGACTGATGGGTCGAAAACTTATTGATATTGATCACTTGGTTTGTGCAACACCTGAGTATTTGGCAAAGCATGGCACACCGAGTCATCCTCATGATTTAAAGCAGCATGAATGTATTTACTTGGGCGAACAAGCCAGTGACTCAAAATGGAAATTTCAACAAGGAAATAAATCGATCAGTGTGGCTGTGCGTGGGCGTTATGCAGCAAACCATACGGGTGTGCGTTTGAGTGCTGCATTACAGCATTTAGGTATTGCGAGCTTGCCGTACTTCGTTGCACGCCATGCTCTACAGCAAGGGACCTTAGTTCAGGTTTTGCCCGACTGGGATTTTAAAACCTATTATAGTGGTGGCCTGTGGTTACTGTACCCACCGACACGGCATGTCCCGCCTAAATTGAGTGTATTAATTCAATATTTAGCTGATAAATTAGCAGCAGAGCCGACTTTAAAAATTTAGACGGCTTCTAGCTCAAGCAAATACTATTAGAGTTCTAACCATTAGAGACTATGATTACAACTACTCAACCAATAGATCTTTTGGATTAATCGTATCGCCATAGACTGGCTTTAAAGTCTTTTCATAGGCCTGATGAATTACCCCTTCTTTAGCCAGTTTCTCTAAATCTTGATTCAACCAGTCCAATAACTCTTTATCACCTTTTTTCACTGCTGGAGCAATTAAGTCCTGCTCACCTAAATTGGTAATGCCAACAGTGTAATTTGGATTTTCTTTAGCCCAAGCTAAAACCAGCAAGTTATCATGTGCGAGCGCAGCACCACGACCATCTTTTAAAGCATCAAAAGTTTCAGTGTTTTGCTCATATTTTTGTAGCTTAATTTCCGAATGAGTCTTGGTGAAGAATGAATCAGCTGTCGTACCTTTGTTTACCAACAAAGTTTTGTCTTTAAGCTGAGCCACATCAGTAATCGGATGGCTTTTAGGAGAAACAACACCTAAAGCAACTTTCAAATAAGGCTTAGCAAAATCGACAACTTCTTTACGTTCTGGTGTAACAGTAAAGTTGGCAAAAATAATATCCACTTTATTGGCTTTTAAATATTCAACACGGTTCGCAGCTTCAGTTAAAACAAACTCCACTTTGTTTTCATCACCCAGCAGATCTTTCGCGACATGCTTAGCAATCTCTACGTCAAAGCCTTGGTTTTTACCTTGAGCATCTAAATATCCAAACGGCGGTTTATCACTAAATACGCCAATTCGTACCACGCCATTCTTTTTGATCTGTTCAATATTCGACACTGTTTGTGTGGTATCAGCCGTTTTTTCAGTAGATTGAGTTCCTTTGTCACATGCAACTAAACCTAAACTCAGTAAAGATGCAGCTAAAATATATTTCACGTTTTGAAATGTTAATGTTGTCATTATTTCACCCTATCGTTCTTGTAAAAGTCTTATTTAAAATCGCAGCGCCTACTTTTAGACACTGCTCTAGTAATATCGAAAATTATTGGCCTACATCTAAGAACACATTCGGATTGACCGAGTCACCGTAAATTGGTTTCAAGGTTTCATCATAAATTTTATTAATTTCACCACTTGTTCTTAGCTGCTTAATTTCAGTATTGAGCCAATTCAATAATTGGGTATTGCCCTTTTTAACTGCTGGTGCAATAAACTCTTGATCACCAATAGACTGAATACCCGCCACATAACTTGGGTTCTTCGCGGCCCATGCCAGAGCATAGGTACTATCTTGTGAAATCGCGTCACCACGACCGTCGGTTAAAGCTTTGAAGGCATCCGAGTTTCTTTCAAACTTGAGTAAATTCACTTTTGGATAATGCTTGGTAAAGTAGGTATCTGAACTTGTGCCTTTATTTACAATTAAGGTTTTACCTTCTAATTGGGCAATATCTGTAATCGGCTTGGCTTTAGGAGAGACTATGCCGAAAGCACCTTTTAAATAAGGCTCGGCAAAATCTACAACTTCTTTACGTTCAGGCGTTACTGTAAATGTCGCGAACACCACATCGGCACGATTTGATTTTAAAAACTCCACCCGATTTGAAGCTTCAGTCACAATAAACTCAACTTTCTTATCATCGCCAAGCAAGTCTTTAGTCACCCGTTTTGCTAAGGCCACATCAAAGCCCTGATTATTACCCGCACTATCTACATAACCAAACGGCGGATCATCGGCAAAAACAGCAACTCGTAGCACCCCATTTTTTTTGACTTGTTCTAAAGAATGGTCTGCTTGAGCATTATTTGCCTGTTCAATTGATGGCGTTTTACTACATGCAGTTAACAACACTCCAACAACGGCAAGACTGCTTAATATTTTTATTGAATTACGTTTAAACATTCACTTCCTCATGATTCAAATAATAAAAATTTAGTACGACAAAATATTTAAAAAGGCTTTCGCTCGTTCTGTTTTTGGCTGTTCAAAAAATTCTTCTGGTGAAGCCTGTTCAATAATCTTGCCCTTATCCATAAAAATAATGCGATCGGCAACTTTACGGGCAAAGGACATCTCATGTGTCACAATCAGCATGGTCATTCCTTCATTCGCCAATTTAAGGACTACATCAAGTACTTCTCTAACCATTTCCGGGTCAAGCGCAGCAGTAATTTCATCAAGTAAAATGACTTTAGGTTGCATAACCAGTGAACGCACAATAGCGATACGCTGCTTTTGTCCACCTGAAAGCTGTCTTGGATAATCAAGTTTTCGCTCAAACAGCCCCACTCGCTTTAACAACTCATCTGCAACTTGTTCTGCTTCATCGCGGTGGCGTTTTTGTACTTTGAGTGGTCCAAGCAAAATATTGTCAATGACGTTCATGTGCCCAAATAGCTCATAGTTCTGAAAAACCATGCCAATTTTTTGACGAGCATTAGTCCAGTCCACATCTTGACCCAAAACACCTGAGCCTGTTAAACGAATCTCGCCACCCTGAATCGGTTCTAAGCCGTTAATACAGCGCAATAAGGTACTTTTACCGCAGCCCGATGGACCTAAAATAACAACCACTTCTCCTTGTTCTACATCCAGATCAATGCCCTGTAAAATATGACTTTGTGCAAATGATTTCTGTAATTGTTGTATCGATAACAAAGGCATAATTACTCCCAGACCTTTTCTAAATGTGCCGCCAAACGGGATAAGGGATAGCAAATCAGAAAATACAAAATAAAAATAAAGCCATAAATCCAAAGAGAAGCACTCGGCACAGTCAACAGCGAATTTTCAATAATTTGCTGGCCAACTTTAATGACCTCGACCACGCCAATCAGGACTGCCAAAGAGCTGGTTTTCACCATTCGGGTAAATAAGTTAATCGCGCCTGGAGTTACTCGTTTTAGACTTTGCGGAAAAATGACATAGATCAAAGCTTGAACATGGGTAAGTCCGAGCGCATAGGCCGAATCACGTTGATGCTGATCAATTGAAGTAATGGCTGCACGAATCAAATCGCCCATTTCTGCCGTACCCCATAAAACAAATACAACAACGCACACCCACATTGCTGAAAACTGCCAGTTAAACCATGTCGCAAAACCGAAATAAAACACGAACAGCAAAACTAAAATTGGAATGATTCGAATGGCTTCTAAATACAGGCGGCACAATGCTTTAACGACTATGTTTTTAGAAGTCATAATGACGCCGAAAACTGTGCCGAAAATTGCAGAGAAAAACACCGAAATAAATGCAATTTTTGCAGTTGTCCAAAGCCCCCACATTAAACGTTCGAGGTGACTCGCTTGAAATAGATAATCAAGTTCCATGGCTCACCTTCCGACTTCTGTGCTCCAGATAACTGGTCAAAATAGACACGGGCAATAAAATAATTAGATAGGCCATGATGAGTAAGAACAACGCTTCCGTGGTTTTATAGTCCATACCTATTAAGTCTTTGGTGATAAAAAGCAGCTCAACCACAGCAATGGCACTGACCACAGAACTTTCTTTAATCAGAAATAGGCAATTTGCCCCGATTGCCGGAATTGAAATAGCCAGTGCTTGAGGGAAAATGACATATCTAAAAATTTGAGTCGGTTGCAAACCAATACTTTTTGCTGAATCAATCTGCCCTTTTGCAACAGACTGCAAACCTGCTCGGAAAGCTTCAGCCATATAGCTTCCGCCTAAAAAGGTCAGTCCGATCACACCACAGGCAAAACCATCGATTTTGATACCGAGTTTTGGCAAACCGTAATACAAAAAGAACAATTGAATTAATAAAGGGGTATTTCGAGATAACTCAATATAGAACTGGGCAATTCTATTTAGTACCCGCACGCGATATGTGATTAAAATGCTGCAAATTAGCCCTACAATAATCGCCAAAATAATGCTGATAATTGAGATTTTCAGCGTGGTCAAAGTTGCAGAGAAAAATTGCGGCAACACACTATGGATATACTGCCAGTTCAAGGAAAATTCCAAAAAATAATATTAAAACGTTATAAATATTTAGCTTTCATCAGCCATTAAATATTTGTGTAACAAGTTTATTTTTTTCCCAATTGGTCTAAAACTATTTTTATTAGATAAGCTTTTCTATAAGTTTGATAAATTCGATCTGGCAATCGAAAACCTTCGAATCAGTTAAATACAACCGCTCAAAACATATTCATTAAAACAAAGATGAATAAAAAAATCGGACACCAAGGCCCGATTTTTATTAAATGATTTTTAATCTATTGCTTATTTTCTAAGTACATCGCCAATGCTTGGGTCTTTATCAAAAACCGATTTAGCATATGGGCAAAGAGGAATTACTTTTACTTCTTTTTCACGGACAAAGGCAACTAACGCATCAAGTAATTGGCGACCTACGCCTTGTCCGCGATAATTTTCATTTACATCTGTAGCATCAATAATCAGCATGCCTTCGCCTGCCCATGTATAAGTCATTTCACCTGCAACGGTTTCACCATCAAGTAAGCTAAAGCTGCCGTGTTTTGTATCATCTTTTTGTTGAATATTCACAATGAATTCCTCGTATTACGACTCATATTTATTTAGAAATGACTTTGTATAATCTTTATCTATAAGAACAAATTTATGTGTAAAAAAATAGCCTGTTTTTAGCAGCGGGTCTGTATGCTTTTTAAAGACAATTCATGCATAAAACTCATAACTCTATTCATAATTCTGCGCCTAATCCTTTCAAACCATTGCTGCTAAGCTCTGCGACCAAATTGATTCATTTCTTACATGAACATTTAACGGTTTTAAAGTCGGAACTTTTATGTCTTCTTTTCATCAAATTGAGCAAGATACACATGAAAATAGCACACCTGCATGGGGTGCTGTATTTGTAATGTCACTCTGCTGTGTAGTATTAATTGGATCTGAGTTCATGCCCGTAAGTTTACTCACACCAATCTCTTCAGATTTAAATATGAGTGAAGGCCAAGTCGGTCAAGCTATTGCCATTTCAGGCATTTTTGCTGTGGTAACTAGCTTAACTATTAGCCGTGTATTTAAGACATGGGATCGCCGTCATATCATGCTGGTACTTACCTTACTCATGATTGTTTCTGGCATGCTGATTACATTTGCTCACTCTGCTGCGTTATTCATGGTGGGTCGTGCAATTTTAGGTGTGGTGATTGGTGGTTTTTGGGCCATGTCGACTTCGATTGTGATGAGACTTGTACCTCCTTTAGCTGTACCCAAAGCACTCGGTCTGTTAAATGGAGGAAATGCTCTAGCAACCACAATAGCCGCACCTTTAGGAAGTTTTCTAGGTTCAATCATTGGCTGGCGCGGTGCGTTCTTCTGTATCGTTCCTATCGCAATTATTGCGCTTGTATGGCAATTTAAAAGTATGCCCGCTCTTCCAGCAATGATGTCTGTTGAAAAGTCAAAAAATCCCTTTGGTCTACTGAAACGTCCGATTGTGTTTTATGGCATGACAGGGATTTTATTGTTGTTTATGGGGCAATTTGCGCTATTTACCTACTTACGCCCATTTCTAGAAACCGTCAGTCATGTCGATGCGGCCATGTTATCCACTTTATTACTCATATTAGGTATCGCAGGTTTAGTTGGCACATTCGTGATTAGTTTTATTCTTCATCAACATATCTATCGCTACCTCATCCTTATTCCTTTAATGATGGCAAGCATTGCTTATGCCTTCGTACTTGGTGGTCAGCATTTGTGGTTGGTCGCAATATTAATGGGATTATGGGGGTTCGTTGGAACTTCGGCACCTGTCGCATGGAACACATGGCTTGCCCAAACACTACATCAAGATACTGAGGTTGGTGGCGGTTTGATGGTTGCGATTATCCAATTTGCAATTACTTTAGGCGCAACTTTAGGCGGCTTGCTATATGACTCGCATGGCTATAGTGCTACGTTTTATATGAGCACTATTGTGTTGTTATTCGGTGCTATTACTGCTTTTATTACTTGGCGAAGTGCTATTCACGCAGCACATCAATAATCAACCTTAATGCAGGCGAAAGCTGTCTACGATGTGGATAGTACAGGTGGTATCCGGGAAACTGGATACTGTACTCTTCCAATACCTGAACAAGCTTACCTTGATCGAGATCTTGTTGGATCAGTTCTTGCGGAATATAAGCCAATCCAAATCCAGCTCTAACTGCCTCGACAATATCGTAGCTTTCATTAAATATCCATTGTCCTTGGATTTTGATTTTTGTTTCTTGTCCATCCTTCAAAAACTCCCATGCATACACACTGCCTTGGGTGGTTAAACGAAAGCCAATACATTGATGATCAACCAGATCTTTAGGGGTTACAGGAATTCTATATTTCTCAAAATATTGTGGCGTTGCAATCACCGCCATTTTGACATTCTGGCTAATACGTACCGCAATCATACCATCTGCAACACGACTTCCAAAACGAACGCCTGCATCAAATCGCTCTGCAACGATATCCACCATACCGCTATTGGCAGCTAGCTCAACTTGCACATCAGGATAATCACCAGCAATCTTTTTAAGTTTGGGAATAAGAACTTCTCGTATCGCATGGCTACTGACATTAATACGAACCGTACCGGCTGGCTGATCCCGAAATGATGTTAAAAGCGATAATTCATTATCAATCTTGTCAAAGCTGGCGCTAATGGTTTGCTTTAATCTTTCACCTGCTGCTGTTGGTGAAACGCTTCGTGTAGTTCGGGTCAGAAGTAGCATCCCTAAACGCTCTTCTAAACCACGAATGGTATGGCTTAGCGCAGACTGCGAAATTCCCATTTTTCCTGCTGCCTTCGTAAAACTGCCCTCTCGCGCCACCATTAAAAAAGCATAAAGATCATTATAGTTTTCTTTGTTTATCATCTGCTTTTGTCTCTTTTCAGGGTTTGTTTAATTATAAATGATAAAAATATTCATGAATATTGCTCATAAGTCCATGTTTGTTTTTTAGACTAATTATTATAAAGAAGATTCATTAAACTCTATATCAAGCAGTGAGCATCAAGATTTAGATGAGCTCAAGGATAAAAGGTGCCTGATTTTATTATTATCAAAAATTAATAAATTCAGCTCATACCTTTACGCTAGAAATCGAATAACTTCACTGCATTTGGCTGCTTTCTCTTAAAGAAATGAGGTTCTTCGATATGGCTACTCAGAAGTTTTTTCTAGCTTTACTCAGCATCTTTTTCTCGTTTTCAGCCATATCTATCTCTTATGCAACAAGGCCTACGGGCAACAATCAACAAAGGTTATCGATGATGAAAATTCGTATTGATATTGAGGGATCAAAACAACCACTATTTGCAACATTACCCATGACACCGACTGTTCAAGATTTTGCCAAGCAGCTTCCGTTGACATTAACCCTTAAAGATTATGACTCTACTGAAAAAATAGCCGACCTACCCACCAAACTAACTACACAAAACGCACCTCATGGTTATGCGGGCAAAGCTGGTGATCTTACCTATTACGCCCCTTGGGGCAATCTGGCTTTTTTCTATAAAGACTCAACTGTTGGGTACGCAAATGGTCTTATTTTGCTTGGGAAACTTGAGGCTATTCCCCAAGAGTTCAAGCAAAAACAACCCATCAAAATTTCAATTTCCCAAATCAAATAAGCATGCAATTCACCCATTCACATTATTTAAATTGAGGTATCCATGACTACATCTCCCTTGTTTAAAAAACTTAAAACCCATACGGCGGCTGCGATTTGCGCCGCAACAATTGGTTTATTTTCCTCAACTTCAGCTATGGCAGCAGACATGTCGAATGGCGCAAATAATTTTTATCAAAGTCAGCAAGTGACTATTCAAAAAGTCACTTTTAAAAATCAATACAACATGGAAATAGTCGGTAATCTGGTTATTCCCAAAAACCTAAATAAAAAGGTTAAAGCGCCTGCTATTGTAATTGGTCACCCAATGGGAGCCGTGAAAGAACAAAGTTCTATGCTTTATGCACAGAAATTGGCTGAACAAGGTTTTGTAACATTGGCGATTGATCAATCATTTTGGGGTGAAAGCGCAGGCCAGCCCAGAAATGTAGTTGCACCTGATATTTACGCAGAAGCATTTAGTGCGGCTGTAGATTATTTAGGAACCCAATCTTTTATTAACCGTGAACGTATTGGTGTACTTGGTATTTGTGGAAGTGGAAGCTTTGTCATTAGTGCAGCGAAAATTGACCCTCGTATGAAAGCGATAGCAACTGTCAGTATGTATGATATGGGCGCAGCTAACCGCAATGGCTTACGTCACTCACAAACCTTAGAGCAAAGAAAGCAAATTATTGCTGAAGCGGCTGCGCAACGTTATGTCGAATTCACAGGCGGTGAAACAAAATATACCAGCGGGACTACGCATGAGTTAACGGCAGATACTCACCCTATTCAACGTGAATTTTATGACTTCTATCGCACCCCACGCGGAGAATATACGCCGAAAAGTTCATCAAAAGATCTTACAACGCATCCAATTCTCACAAGCAATGTCAAATTTTTAAACTTCTATCCATTTAACGATATCGAAACCATCTCACCACGCCCAATGCTATTTATTACAGGTGATCAGGCTCATTCAAAAGAGTTTAGTGAAGAAGCTTATAAACTCGCAGGCCAACCTAAAGAACTTTACTACGTTAAAGGTGCTGGACATGTGGATTTATACGATCGTGTCGATCTCATTCCATTTGATAAATTAACTAGTTTCTTTAAACAGAACTTGAAGTAAGAAAAATGATAGAGGCTCGATGGGGCCTCTAGCTTTTTAATTAAGTTAATGAAACTCTTGCACCAAACTATTAATGTGCGCCACAGCAGCAGTTCGATTTTCAACGCAGAGTTTTTCAAAAACATGCTCTAAATGTTTGTTCACAGTTCTTGGACTAAGCTCCAAAATTTCTGCAATATCTTTATTGGTTTTTCCTAACAACAACCAATGCATGACTTCTGCCTCACGCTGAGTCAACTGCGGACAGTATTTCAAAATATCTGCCATTTCCAAAGCAGGCGTAGAAGTCTTGATCTGGATCAGATAGTTTTTTGCCACACTTGGTTCAGTTTCCCACGGCGTAAGCAATAAAAGCTGTAATTGCTGAGATGGTGTCGAATAAGAACAGCTGGTTAATTTTTTGGGGTCTTTTTCATGTTGCAAGTCTGCAAACCAAGCTTTTAAGCCTGCCTCAAAACCCTCTAATTCAGGTGAATATTGATTTAGTAGATCACTAGCTTTTTGGGTTTTCCACACAATTTTACCGTGAACATCTAGCGCGAGAATAGCTGTTTCCGTTGCATCAATGACCTGTTTTTGTTGTTGCAATAGTTTGGCATGTGCCAAATGTGTTTTTACCCTCGCTAATACTTCTTCAATATTCAAAGGCTTGGTTACATAGTCCACCCCACCGACCTGAAAACCACGCACAATATGCTCTGTCTCAGACAAACCTGTCATAAAAATAACGGGAATAAACTGCGTAATTGGGCTCGCTTTAAGCTGGATACAACTTTCAAAACCATCCATATGTGGCATATTGCCGTCGAGTAAAATCATATCCGGTAAGCATCGGTGGGCAATTTCAATTGCACTTAATCCATCGGTTGTGACAAGCACGCGATAACCTGCCTGATCTAGACTTTCATGTAACAAGCCCAGATTTTCCGGCACATCATCCACAATCAGAATAACAGCCTGTTCATTTTGCGAAGCTTGCTGAAAAGAAACATGTTGCGTACTCATTGCTTATCCTGAATTAATCGTTGGGCGTGTTTTAAATCAAATTTTTGAATAGCCTGTTCAAGCTGTTCCCATAACTCGTTATGCTCCGGAAAATTTTGACGGCATTGCGTTAAAGTCTGTTGAATTCCTCGAATGTAACCCTGACCAATCAAATCATTTAATTGCTGCAAGCTTTGCGGTAAATCAAGCAGATCATTATTTTCTTGTTGTTGGATTGGTATATGAACAGTGAATTGCTCCTGCTTAAACACTTTTATATCAAGTGCTTGAACTTTATTATTTTCAAGGAGTGTTTCTGTCTTGGAATCAATCCACACCAAGCCTAACTTGTCTCCAATTTTACTCAGCAATAAATTGAGATCGATTGGTTTTAGCATAAAGTCTTCACTTAAGACGGCATCTTGTGGATTGACCTCACGTTCGCCTGCATTCGCTGAAATAATTAAAATCGGCACATTGGTAATATTATTCTGACGCAATAATCGTGCTGTTTCCCAGCCGCCCATCAAAGGCATATTCAAATCCATCAAAATCAGGTTAGGCTGAAAAATAGGTACTCGTCTTAAACAGTCAATGCCCGACTCGGCTTCTTCAATCATAAATCCTAAAGGTTTTAAAAAATTAGCAACTAAGCCACGGTCCACCGCTTCATTATCGACGACCAAAATTCGTTTTCGTTCGCCTTGATAACCCGTAATTTGGTTGGAGTAAACATTTGAAATTGGATGCACTACTTCTTTTGAAGGTAAGTAAAACTTAATCTTAAATTGTGAACCCTGATTGAGCTGACTAGTCACAGATAGTTGGCCACCAAGTAAATCGACTAATAATTTTACAATGGGTAGTCCGAGTCCTGTTCCGGTAAATCCGCCTTGTACTACATTGCTGCCCCGTTCAAACGGGTTAAATATTCGCTCTAAATCGGCCTCGGCAATACCACAGCCCGTATCTCTAATTTCAAAATAAGCCGTTTGAAAACGATACTCGACCTTCAAGGTAATTGTGCCGCTCGTTGTAAACTTTAAAGCATTGCCCAGTAAATTGATAAGCACTTGCTCTAGGCGTTTTTTGTCGGTACGAACATAGTGTGGTAGGTTCTCTCCAATTTCATAAACAAACTGCAAATTCTTCTGTTCAAATTGAGGCTGAAACATTTGAATAATTTGTTCTATAAAATTTGGGAAATGGACATCCACTACATTTAAAGAAATTTTGCCCGTTTCAATTCGGGCTAAATCTAGTAAACCGTCAATGAGTGAAGTCAAATGCTGCCCACTACGGCTAATCACCCCGAGCGCCATTTTGCCTTGCTCTGAAAGCTGTTCTTGTTTCTGAAGTAATTGGCTATAGCCCAAAATACTATTTAAAGGTGTTCTTAGTTCGTGGCTAATACCAATGACATAACGGCTTTTTGCATCATTTGCTCGCTCTGCTGAAATTCTGGCATCTTGCAGATCCTTTGAAGTGACTTCATGGGCAGCAATTTCATCAAACAATAATACCGTTTGCTGATGTGTTTCGATTTCAGCATTACGACGGCTTTCATCATTTAACACTAACCACCATGCAGCAACGCTCATTAATAAAAATAAAATGGTGTAAATTTTGACAAACAGTGTAAAGAGCTGTGGAACCGCTGCCGCATTAATGGTTTCTAAATAGGTTTTTTCCTGAATATAAACCAGACTTAAACTCACTGCCAGAACAATAGACAACCCCAGAGTCAGTAATAAATACAAACTGACCCTGCTATTTAAACGGCTGGCCCAACGTTCGGGTAAATAGTGCCAGATGGCTTTTTTGAGCTGTACTGACCACCGTGCATCAGGTTTACATAAATCGTGGCAGCGTGCTTCAAGTGAACAGCATAGAGAGCAAATCGTACCGTTATAGGCTGGGCAGCCCGCCATATCAGCAAGTTCGTAATCCCGTTCACATACCACGCAGTTAGCAACCGAAGTCGCCTGAATTTTTTCAGGCTGGCGTGCAATGTAATATTTGCCTTTGGTTAAGTAAGCAATAACAGGAACACATAACACCGCACTCCCCAAAGCAATAAAACTCGCCAAGCCTTTTGCCATCAGTCCGAAAAAGCCCAAATAACTCAGCATTGATAACACTGAAGCAATCAGTAAGGCACCCACGCCTACGGGATTAATGTCATATAAATAAGCACGGCGAAATTCAATCCCCTTCGGGCTTAGGCCTAAAGGTTTACAGATAATTAAATCGGCAACAACGGCACCAATCCATGCCAAAGCAATATTGCTATATAGCCCCAAAATACGTTCAACCGCGTGGCTAATTCCCATTTCCATCAAAACAATGGCAATAAACACGTTAAAAAGAAGCCAGACAATTCGCCCCGGATGGCTATGCGTCAGACGAGCAAAAAAGTTTGACCATGCCAATGAGCCAGCGTAGGCATTGGTCATATTAATTTTAATTTGCGCCAAGCAAACCAGTGCTAGAGTCAAGATTAAAGCAAGCTGAGGATTTGGAATAAATTGTTGATAGGCAACCCAATACAAATAAGTCGGATTGTCTAGTTCAGAGACAGGAATAAACAGCTGAAAAGCCAACACCATCAGCAGCATGCCCATCAAAACTTTTAGAAATCCGAAAATAATCCAAGATGGGCCACCTAAAAAAACGGCAAAACGCCATGCAGTTCTGTTCTTTTCTTTTTGAGGTAAAAAACGTAAATAGTCGGCTTGCTCACCAATTTGGATCACAAATGAAAAAATAAGAGTGCATGCCGCACCAAAGTAATACAGATTAAAATCGGTTGAGTTTGAAACTGCCCCAACAAAATGCAAACTACTGCTTAAAATTTGCGGCTGTTTCCAGAGTACAAAAAACCACGGTAATAACAGCAATAAGAGCCAGATTGGTTGTGTGATCGCCTGAACTTTATTAATAAAACCAATGCCTTTGACCACTAAAGGCAAAATCACTAAGGCAGAAATTAAGTACCCGATAACTTGCGGGATACCTAAAGCAAGCTCAAGTGCCATCGCCATAATTGCGGCTTCAAACGCAAGCAAAATAAAGGTAAAGCTGGCATAAATCAGAGATGTAATGGTCGAGCCAATGTAGCCAAAACCTGCACCACGAGTAAGCAAATCGACGTCTACATTATATTTTGCGGCGTAATAACTAATTGGCCAACTGGTTAAAAATATGATGGTACAGACGACAATGGCTGCCCAAACTGCATTGCTAAAGCCATACTGCCAAAGCATAGTCGCCCCAATGGCTTCCATCGCCAGAAAGCTAACTGTCGAAATTGCTGTATTAGTCACCGTCCAAGGTGACCATTTACGTACTGAGGTCGGCGCATAGCGGAGTGCATAATCTTCGATACTTTCATCTGCCACCCAAATATTATATTCACGACGTGTTTTGATCACACGTTGTGGCGCTTGTTGGGGGCGTGAAGAATCTGGCATAACACTCATGTTTGGCATGTGGCTGTATTAAACTCAGCAATCCTTATGCCAAAAGTCATTTATCATGGCGATTTTTTCTAATACGCCCATATACGCAAAATAACGTATTTTCAATTTTTCCCAAAAATCACACACTCAAAACCATCAAAAAACAATGATCAATATTTGTGTTGATTGACCGAAAATGATTGGGAGATTGATGTTATGAGTGTATCTGAACATCCAAATCTGGACACTGTGCAAGGTACAGATTCACAAAAAGCAGTGAATGAAACCTTAGAAGATTATACTTTACGTTATGCTCCACACAGCTTTCGACGCTGGAGTCCCAAAGTTGTTGCTATTACTGCACTTGGTGGTATTGCCTATCTTGCTGACTTTTCTATTGGCGCCAGTATTGGTATGTCTTATGGAACAACCAACGCTGTTTTCTCCATTTTATTTGCAGCGATTATTATCTTCTTAACCGGCATTCCTTTGGCCTACTACGCAGCGCGCTATAACATCGACCTTGACTTGATTACCCGCGGTGCAGGTTTCGGTTATATCGGATCAGTCCTCACTAGCATCATTTTCGCCAGTTTCACATTTATTTTCTTTGCGCTTGAAGGTTCAATCATGGCGCAAGGGTTATTGCTCGGTTTAGGTATTCCACTTTGGGCAGGTTATCTCATCTCAACTGTTATGGTCATTCCACTCGTCATTTACGGCATGAAAGCTTTAAGTAAATTACAAGTCTGGACCACTCCACTTTGGCTCGTTCTGATGATTGGTCCGGTCGCCTATCTGATTTATCAAGAACCAACTTTAGTCAGCCAGTTTGCTACTTTTACAGGTAAAGAAGGTTTTGCAACTGTAGACATGGCGGCCATCATGTTAGGTGCCGGTATCTGTTTATCTTTAATCATGCAAATCGGTGAGCAAATTGATTACTTACGTTTCATGCCTGCGAAAACAAAAGAAAATAGCAAAGCATGGTGGGCAGCCGTTATTTCAGCGGGTCCAGGTTGGGTGATTTTAGGTGCAATTAAACAAATTATTGGGGCATTTTTAGGGTTCTATTTACTTACTAAAATACCGGGCGTAAACAGCACTGAACCTGTTCAACAGTTTAATGCAGCATTTCATGACATGCTTCCGGGTTGGGCTGCTTTGACACTGGCAGTGATTTTGGTGGTTATTTCTCAAATTAAAATTAATGTGACCAATGCTTACTCGGGTTCTCTTGCTTGGACAAGTGCCTACACCCGTATTAGCAAACATTATCCGGGTCGTATTGTCTTTGTGATGGTGAACTTGGCAATTGCGCTTGCTTTGATGGAGGGCAACATGTTTGCGGTATTGGGTAAAATCTTAGGGTTCTATTCAAACTTTGCGATTGCTTGGGTTGTGGTTGTCGCAACAGACATTTCAATCAACAAATATGTTTTAAAACTTTCACCGAAAGAGCCAGAATATCGCCGTGACATGCTTTACAACGTAAACCCTGTCGGTATGGTTGCATTCCTTGTATCAGCAGGCTTATCAATTGCAGCATTCTTCGGCTTACTCGGTAGTTTCTTGGCACCTTACTCACCGCTTATCGCACTTGTACTTGCCTTTGTATTAACACCAATCATGGGCTTATTAACCAAAGGGAAATACTACATTAAGTCACATGATGACGGCATTAAAGAACCACGTTACGATGCTGAAGGTACACCAGTTGCAACAGTTTACCACTGCCGCGTATGTGAGCAAGGTTATGAGCGCCCCGATATTATGTTCTCTCACAAACATAACGGTACGATCTGTTCTTTGTGTAAAACACTCGATACTTAAATACTTTCAAAACTAAAAAAGAAGCTTTAAAGCTTCTTTTTTTATATCTGATGATTTAGCCAATCGGAAATAAACGTTCAGGCACTACATCTTTCATCACAATGGTTGAGATGAGTCGCTGCACACTTGGAATAGCAGATAGTTTTTCGTCATATAGCCGTTGAAAAGCAGGTAAATCTTTAGCGACCACATGTAATAAATAATCTGGCTCACCAAACAAGCGCTGGGCCTGAATAATTTGCGGGATATCAATTACGGCATTTTCAAACTTCTCGACTGCCTGCTTATCACCTTCTTTAAGCGTAATAAAAACAATCGCTGAAAATTCAAATCCCACTAAGTTTGGGTCGAGCTCTGCCCGATAGCCTTTTATGGCTCCCGACTCCTCTAAAGCCTTCACCCGTCTGTGACAAGGTGAAATGCTCAAACCGACTTTTTCTGCCAACTCAGTAATAGATAATCGGCCATTTAATTGCAATTCAGCAAGAATCTTTTTATCTGTGCGATCCATTTAGAAAAATTTACCCCAAATGCGTGTGATATGAGCAAACATTTAAAAGCACATTCTAAATACATGAGCATATTATTTTCAACAAGTTCGAATGAATAGGAATTTTTTCTAAACCGCGAGCGAAACCTTTGGAAAAATAATTTGCCGAGATAAGCATATGGCTTTTAATATTTTTATTGCATTTTGGAGCGTCTCTATTCTTTTTATTATTACGCCAGGGGCAGACTGGGCCTATGCCATTTCGGCAGGAATTAAAGGCAAAGTCGTCGTACCCGCCGTTGCAGGTATGCTATTTGGGCACTTTATTACGATTTTATTGGTAGCGGCTGGTGTTGGTCTGCTTGTAGCAAATAATCCAACTGCCCTCATGATTCTGACGGTGGCGGGTTCTGCTTATTTATTATGGATGGGAATAAATTTACTCATTACCCCTCCTACCCCAAATCAGTCCAATTCTGAAAAAGCGCAGTCATGGTTAAGTTGGGCAACTAAAGGCGTTTATGTGAGTGGCTTAAACCCGAAAGTTTTTTTGCTCTTTTTAGCCCTGCTTCCTCAATTTATTGACACCACTGCTTCATGGTCAGTGACGACACAAATTCTTGCCTTTGGTGTTGTACACATGATTAGCTGCGCGATTATTTACTTAATGGTGGGTTATGGTTCAGAGGCCATTTTAAAAACCAGACCGCAGGCAGCACAGTTAGTGGGCCGTTTTTCGGGCGGTTTGATGGTTGCTATCGCTACATGTTTATTGATTGGGCAAATTTAAGAAGTTATTTAGCAAAAAGTTACTGGCTCGCTTCTCGGGTCAGTAACTTGAATAATAAAATATAAGAAAAAAATTTATCTCATTCGTTTAAGGTTATACGTCACGACTCCCCAAATCACCAGTTCTTGCCCCTCTTCAATATAAATATTTTGATAATCAGGATTTTCTGCTTTTAGCCAGACTTTAGGTGGCTGAAATTGTGTATCAATCATTAAGCGCTTAACAGTGAAATCGTTGTCGATGAGTGCAATTACAATATCACCCGATTTAGCGGGAATACTACGGTCCACAATAAGCGGATCATTAATATCAATTCCAGCATCTAACATTGATAAAGAATTAGCTTTGACAATAAACGTGGCATTTTCATTTCTAATTAAATATTCATTTAAATCGAGTGCTTGCTCAATATCATCTTGTGCAGGTGAAGGAAAACCTGCTGCAACACGTTCTGTTGCCAAAGGAATGTGATAAATTTTATCGTTATTCGGATGCACTGGTTGAACGTTAAGTTTTGAGTTAAAGTCGGTCAAGTTATTGGTTTTGACATTATTCAGTAACCAATTTTTGATAAAGTTAACTTGGGACTCGGGAACACGAATAACTTTGGTGGGTTCATTGAACTGTGCTTTACGTCCGGCATTTTCTCGTGCACCACCATGCTCGAACTCTTTTTTCTTGGGCATATCGCCTCCCTTATCACCGTTCAAATCCTACACAAATAATGTAACTTGAAAAAGTTACATTTTCAAGTTGACGAAATATTTTTTTTGCATAACAATAAATCTCATGATCAGATTTTAATCCATTTTGTTTTTAACAGGGATGTTTTGAGCGAAATGGCAATTTGAAGAAAATCAAAACCTATTTTGAAATAGTCTTTATCGCTGACTGTTTTTGATTTTTATCAAATGAGATTCTGAACACTTAACATTCTGGTTAAATTCAGTTTTTGGTATGGAGACATGCGAAATGAAAAATCAACGTGATGCGGTTTTAGGTTATGCAAATGAGCAACATGCTTATTATATCCGCCTCATTGAAAATGATGCGGTTTTAGGTGAAAGCTATGGATTATTCTGTGAAAATCCAGATAGTGAAGCAGCCGAAAGTATTATGACGACACTATTCTTAAAAAAATCTTTTTGGTTAAACGGGTCTGAATATCTTGATATTGTAAAAGGCCTACAACCTCTCCCTCAGTAAATACAGTAAGTAAGCTAAAAACAAAGGAGGCAAAAGCCTCCTTTGTTGTTAAAACCTTTTGCTTAAGACGTAAAACGTCCGTAGGCATCACGTTTTTGATTACGAGAGTTTTGACCACGGCCATCATAATCATCGTCGTCATCACGGCTGCGACCACGACCTCGTCCGCCTGAACGGCCACCGCGATCGTCATCATCGTCATCATCACGGCTGCGACCTCGGCCTCGTCC